>CANGOY010000015.1 GCA_947455585.1 Comamonadaceae bacterium | reverse complement strand
CGTCAATCGCCTGAGCTTCCTGAACAACGTGGGGCTGGACTACCTGTCGCTCGATCGTGCTGCCGAGTCCCTGTCGGGGGGCGAATCGCAGCGCATCCGCCTGGCCTCACAGATCGGCTCCGGGCTCACGGGCGTCATGTACGTGCTCGACGAGCCCTCGATCGGTCTGCACCAGCGCGACAACGACCGCCTCATCGACACCCTCAAACACCTGCGTGACATTGGCAACAGCGTGCTGGTGGTGGAACACGACGAAGACATGATTCGCGCCGCCGACTTTTGCGTGGACATGGGCCCCGGCGCGGGCGTTCACGGTGGCCAAGTGATGGCGCGTGGCACACCTGCCGAGATTGAAGCCAACCCCAACTCACTGACGGGCCGCTACTTGGCGCAAGCGCTGCGCATCGACGTGCCAGCCAAGCGCAACGCCTTCTTGCCCGTAGAAGCCGAAGAGCTGAAGTTCCAACGCAAGCTGCACAAAGATGCGTCCGAACACCAAGTGATTCGCATCCGTGGTGCGCGTGGCAACAACCTCAAAAACGTCACCGCTGATTTCCCTGTGGGCTTGCTCACCTGCGTGACCGGTGTGTCGGGCTCGGGCAAATCGACATTGGTGAACGACACGCTGTACACCGCAGCGGCGCACACCATTCACCGCGCGCACGACGAGCCAGCGGCACACGACGAAATCACGGGCCTCGACTATTTCGACAAAGTCATCAACGTCGACCAGTCGCCCATTGGCCGCACGCCACGCAGTAACCCTGCCACGTACACCGGCTTGTTTACGCCCATCCGCGAGCTGATGGCCGAAGTGCCGATGGCGCGCGAACGCGGCTATGGCCCGGGGCGCTTTAGCTTCAACGTGGCCGCAGGCTCAGGCGGTGGCCGCTGCGAGGCTTGCCAAGGCGACGGCATGGTGAAAGTGGAAATGCACTTCTTGCCCGACGTGTATGTGCCCTGCGATGTCTGCCACGGCTTGCGTTACAACCGCGAAACGCTAGAGGTCATGTACAAGGGCAAAAACATTGCGCAGGTTTTAGACCTGACAGTGGAAGCCGCTTTGCAGTTCTTCAACGCCGTGCCCAACATCGCCCGCAAGCTACAAACATTGATGGACGTGGGCCTGTCGTACCTGCAACTCGGCCAAGCAGCCACAACGCTATCGGGTGGTGAAGCGCAACGCGTGAAGTTGGCCTTGGAGCTGAGCAAACGCGACACGGGTCGCACGCTCTACATCTTGGACGAGCCCACCACGGGCCTGCACTTTGCCGACATTGCGCTGCTGCTGAAAGTGCTGAAACACCTGCGCGATTCGGGCAACACCATCGTCATCATCGAACACAACTTAGACGTGATCAAAACCGCCGACTGGCTGATTGACATGGGCCCCGAGGGCGGCAGCGGTGGCGGTGCAGTGGTGGGGGTGGGGACGCCAGAAGACTTGGCTGCGAATGCGGCTAGTTTTACGGGGAAGTATTTGAAGAGGTTGTTGGAGATAAATTGAAGCTCTGGGGCGCAAGGTTAGGTTTTTCCGGCGCCAACGTTTCTCTTAAATTTTTCAATAAGATGCTTGTCATTTGCACTCGCATGAAGCCGTCTTACAGAGTCCTCTGTAACCGAAGTTTTAACAAACTTCTTGCCATACACACCAAAAGGTTTGTCTGCCTGCCTCTGCTCAAAGTCACGGAGGATTAGGCGTATTTTCTCTAACGCATTCAAATACCTACTGGCAATGTCGGCCAAGTCACGCGTTCTGATATTTGAAATGATGTATCGGTGAATGACTCGGTTTCTCAAATCGTAGAGTGCGCTTAAGTTGTCAAATGTCTCTTGATCTATCAAATCGAACTTGGCCGCATCATCGAAGACCTTCCGTTCCATTATTCCTCTCTCACCATCCGCCTGGAAGAGATATCGGGTTTCGATGTTATTGGTCTGTTCATTAAGCTGCTTTGCAATTACCAAGCTCAGTCTTAAATAGGCATCTATCTGATTTGCTGCAATTGCAATGATCTCAACGAATGACTCTGAGTCAATTGCGGAGTCTAGGAGGTCATGAGATGCCGCGAGCGAACCAGTAAAGCGATCAAACTTATCGAGATCAGCGGCCAGCTTACGATCACTCGGCGGGACTATAACAACCGAATTGAGAATTTGATTCACGATCTTGAGCTGTTCCACAATTCTCTCATCGCCTTCAAGACCGGCATCATAGATATATTTACCTATCAGAGCTTGATCGTGATAAGCGCCGAAGAAAAGGTGTGTGCAGAACTCGGAGTCATCTAGCCTAGACTCCTTCCAGCTTAGCTTCTTGACTCCATGTGGATTAGCCTCCGCAACGCTAGGCGCGAGTTCGCTCAACGGGTAACAACTTAGCTGAAAGCAGCCGATGGGATCTTCATAAAATTGAAACCCATATGGCGATTCTTCCTCATACTCACTAAGGCCTGGATTTAGATACTGCCAGTCAATAGGAATCTGAATTAGAAGTATTCCATTGGGCTCTGTCCAGTGCTTCATACATGCCTGCCAGATCGGAATTCGCTCATCCAAAAAACCTAACGTTTGAATTAAGTGGCGCCGTTAGGCGTCCCGCTTGAATGATGGGTTAGGCCAAAAACTCGCCATGCAGGCACAACGACACATTTAAGTGAAGTCGACGGTGATGCGCTGGCCGCCGGACTGAACAATACGAACCAAGGAGTCAGTAGTGAACCCTGCGGCTTTGACTGTTACCGGAGCCGTTGTGCTTTTAATAATGCGGACCACCGAATCTGTGGTGTAACTCTTGTCAATGACTAGCGGGCCGCCACCCGCTTGCGCGACCCGAACGACTGAATCTGTTGTATGAGACATAAATTCTCCTTGTGTTTAAACGCCTAACGTAATCTATCCCGAAAAACCTGCGAGATAAAACCAGAGCAGTCGGAAAAATCCTCCCGAAACAGCAACGCGCAAATATAGCCCAGAGACAATTAACTAATTCCTAAATACCCATCAAATACACTTTTTAGCTCTTTTATGGCCTAATCATCCTTGAAATCATAAAGTCTCACGTTAAAATTTCAAGGATGATTCCTCGCCAAACCATCTCCCAACTGCAAGACAAGCTCCAGCAATCCCCCGCTGTGGTGTTGCTCGGACCGCGCCAAGTAGGCAAGACCACGCTCGCTCTAGAGGCGGCGCGCACGTGGCCGCAGGCCTCGGTTTACCTTGACCTTGAACGCCCCGCCGACCGGCTGAAGCTGGACGATGCCGACGGCTTTTTGCGCATGCAGGGCGACAAGCTGGTCATCCTCGACGAGATTCACCGCTTGCCCGGTTTGTTTGAGGTACTGCGCGGCATCATTGACGAGCGGCGTCGGGCGGGGCAACGTGCGGGGCAGTTTTTGTTGCTGGGCTCGGCCTCGCTGGACTTGATGCAGCAAAGCAGCGAAACGCTGGCAGGACGGGTGTCTTACCTAGAGGTCACGCCCGTGAACGCGCAAGAGCTGCAAGGGCAAAGCATGAGCACCGATGCGCTGTGGCTGCGCGGCGGCTTTCCAGACAGTTTGTTAGCCGCCAACGATGCGGCCAGCCTAGGCTGGCGCGAAGACTTTGTGCGCAGCTATTTGCAACGCGATGTGCCCATGTTTGCGCCACGCCTGCCCGCCGAAACAGTAGGCCGACTGTGGACGATGCTGGCGCACCAGCAAGGCGCACTGTTGCAGCAAACCCGTTTGGCCAGTAGCTTGGGGCTGACCAGCCCGGCTATTGGTCGGTACATTGACTTGTTGGTAGACCTGCAATTGGTGCGGCGGCTGCGCCCTTGGAGCGGCAACGTGGGCAAGCGCTTGGTCAAAGCGCCCAAGGTGTTTGTGCGCGACAGTGGCTTGGTGCATGCGCTACTAGGTTTGCGCACACTCGACGACCTAGCTGGGCATCCCGTGTGCGGCCCCAGCTACGAGGGCTTTTGCATTGAAAACCTAATTGCCGCCGCAGGCCCGCAATGCACGCCTTACGCCTACCGCACGCATACGGGCGCAGAGATTGACCTGTTGTTTGAAAGAGCAGGTCAGCCATGGATGGCGATTGAAATCAAACGCAGTTCAGCGCCCGCATTGAGCAAGGGCTTTGGCGTGGCGTGTGACGACTTGGGCGTGTCGCAACGCTATGTGGTGTACCCAGGCGCCGAGCGTTTTGGCATGCGCCATGAAGCTACCGCGATAGGCTTGACTGATCTGATGGGCATACTCTGCGCCAGTTAATGCTGATGCCCATGCGTGCCATGCACATGGCGGTGGGCAATTTCTTCTGCCGTAGCGGCGCGCACATCGGTCACAGTGCAGCTGAAACGCAGCGCCTGGCCCGCCAACTCGTGGTTGCCGTCTAGGTGCACTTCGGGGCCTTTGATCTTCACCACGTTGAACACGCGTGGCTGACCATCGTCGCCTGCACCTTGCAACTGGCCGCCCACTTTCACGCCCGGTGGAAATTCGGCTTTAGGGATGACGCGCACTAAGGATTCGTCACGTTCGCCAAAGGCATCTTCGGCGCTCAAATCCAGCTTGACGGCAAAACCAACGGCTTGGCCATTGAGGGCTGCTTCGACCTTTGGAAAAATGTTGTCGTAGCCGCCGTGCAGATACGACAAATGCCCCGAGTCCAAAGGCTTGCCTGCGGGTGTGGTGACTTGGTATTTGATAGTGACGGCCGTGTCTTGAATGATTTGCATGGCTAGGCTCTGAATGAAAAATGCCATTGTCCACGACCTCTGCAATGGCGCGTCATCAAGCCTTACCATTCACTCCCATGAAACCTGTCATCCGTGTCTTCTTTAAAACCCTGCGCCTTGTGCTGGGCCCCGTCATGTTGCTCAAAGAGCGCGCCACACAGACAAAGGGCGTGCAGCGCGACGCTGCGGCTCAAGCCGCAGTTGATCTGCAATGCCAAAGCTTGGCGCTGTATCAGTTCAACACCTGCCCGTTTTGCATCAAGGTGCGCCAAGAAATGCGCCGCTTGTCGCTGCCGATTGAAAAGCGCGATGCGCAACACCACGCTGCCAACCGTGACGAACTGCACCAAGGCAGCGGCGCTACCAAAGTGCCTTGTTTGAAGATCACCGAAGCCAATGGCGAGACACGTTGGCTGCAAGACTCAAACGCCATCGTCGCCTACTTGCGCGAGCGTTTCGGCACGTCAGCAGCCTGAACCTCTGCATCTGCTGGCACACCGCATGGAAACCGAACTCAAACTCAGCCTGCGCCAGCAAGATGTACCCGCGCTGCTGGCTCACCCGCTGCTGGCCGTGCCAGCAAAAGTGCAGCGCCTGCTCAACACCTACTTTGACACGCCGGCTTTGGATTTGAAGCAACGCCGCATGGCCGTGCGCGAGCGTTTGGCTGGCGAGCAATGGCTGCTGACCGTGAAGACCGCAGGCAAAAGTGAAAACGGTTTGTCACGCCGCCAAGAATGGGAAGCGCCCACCACGCCCGGCGCGTTGGACTTTGCAGCACTGGTGGATGACGCTGACTTGGCCGCATCTTTGATGGCTTTGCGTGCTGAACTCAAACCCTTGTTTCGCACCGACTTTGAGCGTCACAGCTGGGTGTTGATGCATGACAGCGCCAGCATAGAAGTGGCACTGGACCAAGGCCAGATCAACGTGCCGGGCACAGCGTTGAGCGAAGGTATTTTGGAATTGGAGCTTGAACTGCTCAGTGGGCCTGAAGCAGCCCTGCATGCATTGGCGGATGCGCTGGGCCACAGCCCTAGCGGTGCAATTGCGCTCACGCCAACTGATGCGAGCAAGGCGCAGCGCGGATTGGCGCTGTTCGCGCAATCCGCTCAAAGCTAAAAGTTAAGCCGCTTTCGCCGCCTGCAAAGTCTCACGCGTTTGCAAGGCCACGCGACGCGCAGCTTCTGCAAAGTCGTCACCCTTGGACGCATACAAAATCGCACGCGATGAGTTGACGATGATGGGGCCGGTGGTCGTGTCGCCGCTCACACGCAAGCCAGCCTTCACCGTGGCCACCGCATCACCACCTTGTGCGCCCACGCCTGGAATCAGCAAAGGCACAGTGGGTGCAAGTTCACGCACACGCTCGATCTCTTTGGGATAAGTCGCACCCACCACCAATCCCAATTGACCGTTGAGGTTCCAAGGGCCTTGGGCCAATTTAGCAATGTGTTCGTACATCAAGGGCTGGCCGTCCACAGACGCGAGGCGTTGGTTTTGCAGGTCGTCACCGCCGGGGTTGGAGGTGCGGCACAACAAGAACGCGCCTTTGCCGTGGTACTTCAAGTACGGGGCCACCGAGTCCCAGCCCATGAAGGGTGAGAGGGTCACGGCGTCTGCACCGTAGCGCTCGAAGGCTTCGATGGCGTATTGCTCGGCGGTGCTGCCAATGTCACCGCGCTTGGCATCCAAGATAACGGGCACATGGGGCGCAACGCGGCGCATGTGGGCGATGAGTTTTTCTAGCTGGTCTTCGGCGCGATGCGCAGCGAAGTAAGCGATTTGAGGCTTGAAGCTGTTGACCGCATCGGCGGTGGCATCGACGATGGCTGCACAGAAGTCGTAAATCTTGTTCGCGTCGCCCTTGATGCGGTCGGGGAACTTGGTGGGTTCTGGGTCAAGGCCCACGCAGAGCATGGAGTTGTTTTGGCGCTCTGCGCGTTGAAGCATGTCAAGGAAGGTCATGACGTGATTTTAGAAGGCTTGGTTCTGGGGGTTTTTGCTGTGCTCGCTGTGGGTAGAGGAGTGGGCAGCTTCCTCATGCTGGGGTACCAGAAATCGTCACCTACCCACTGCCTCTGCCCACAGACTGCGGCTTGCACTGTTTCAACCTCAAACAGTGACGCGGCTTGGGTGCGGCGCCTGACGATTTCTGGTACTCCAGCATGAGGAAGCCGGCGTGCCCAAGTCGCGTCACTATCTCCGGCGCGAACTCTTCACGCGCAAAAAAGCGCCACAAGCAAGAAGTTACTCAGAACCCTTGAGGTGCGCCATCGCCAAACAAAGGTCAGCCCAGACCTTTGCCTTCTCAGGCAAGTTACGCAACACGTAGTTGGGGTGATACGTCACCACCACCGGCACGCCTTGGTACTGGTACACGCGCCCACGCAGCTTGCCGTAGGGTGTGCCTTCTAGCTCTGGCACGCTGTCGCGCAACAAGGCTTGCACCGCAAAGCGGCCCATCGCCAAAATCATTTTGGGTTTGAGCAAAGCCACTTGGCGCTCAAGGTAAGGCAAGCACTGCGCTACTTCTTCGGGCTTGGGGTTGCGGTTGCCGGGTGGACGGCACTTGAGCACGTTGGCGATGTAAACACCACCACCCTCTGCTGTCCGCTCGCCGGTGCGAGAGAGCTTCATCGCCCCCAACATGTTGTCGAGCAGCTTGCCAGCTTGGCCCACAAACGGCTCGCCTTGGCGGTCTTCGTCTTCGCCCGGTGTTTCACCCACGATGAGCCAATCGACCTGTGGTGCTTCGCCTTGCGCAGCAGGCGCGCCCACACCAAACACGGTGTTTTGGCGCGAGCCGCACAGCGTGCAAGCTTGGCAGCCCGACACGGTGCTGTGCAAGGCTGACCAATCCATTTGGTCAATGCCTTCGGGGCGTTGAATGATGATGGGGGCAGGTGCAGCTTCTGGTTGAACCTTGGCCACCGGCGCAGGCATTTGTCGCGCTGCTGTGTCATAGCCTGCTGCATTAGCAATGGCTTGGGTGGCCAGCTCGCTCGCGGCGGCAAAGCTGTGCGCTTCTTCTGCATGGGCTTGCATCACCACTTCAGCGAGGGCAAAAGCAGATGTGTCCACCACCAAGGTTTCCACGGCAGGCGCGCCCATGACGGCGGCCTCAGACATGGGCGACCACACGCGCACGCCCATCTCGGCCAGCATGGCGCGTTGGCGTTTGTCGAGGTGCAAGGTGTCGGTCATGGGCAATAGCTTACAGCTTGAGCGACATAACCACCGCGTGCTCGCGTTGGCCGTTGTCGGCGGGGTAATAGTTTTTGCGTTCGCCCACACGGCGGTAACCGTAACGCTCGTACACCTGCATGGCGCGGGTGTTGCCCACGCGCACCTCTAGCCACAGCCATTGGGCTTGGCGGCTGCGCGCCCACACCGACAAGGCATCGAGCATGAGCACGCCGTAGCCTTGGCCCTGAAACTGTGGCGCGACGGTGATGTTGAGCAAATGCACTTCCTCCACACCCTCCATGGCCACGAAGTAGCCAATCAAGGTGTCGCCGCCCATCAGCGCCAGGAGCTGGTAGCCCGACTTTAGCGAGTCCGCAAAGTTGCCCCGCGTCCACGGGTGGGCATAAGCGTTTTTTTCGATGCGCAGCACGTCGTCGAGCAGCGCTTCGGTCAGCGGCTCTAGGCGTACTTCGGGTTTTAAAACGGCGTTCATAGGCCAGCCGCCTGCTGCGCTTTGATTTGCATGCGCTCGTCGGTGGTTTGCGCCACCTTGTCGCGGATGTAGAGCGGCAGCGCTTCTTCGGGTGGCACAGCTTCGCCAGCCGCCCATGCTGCGGGGGCAAGGCGCAGCAGCGCGGCGGCGGTGGGCAAAGCCATCAGTTGTGGTGCGGTCAGCGCAGCAGGCCAACGGCCTGCGTACACGGGCCATGCGTTGCCTGCGGCGATGAAGCTGTCTTGTATCCATTCGGCGGGCCAATGCAGAGATTCGGGGCTGTGCAACTCGGGCGGCTGCACGCAGTGCCAAGTACCTTGCAAGGGGTTTGCTTCGGCTGAGGCATTTGCATCGCTCGGCATGAACTCATAAGCAGCCACATACACCTGCTCCATGCGCGCATCCATCACGGCCAGCACACGCGTCACGGGCGCAGCAGCTGTTAGAGCATTCGTCGCACGCGCTTCTTCAGCCACAGCCAACAAGGTGTCAATCGGCAACACAGGCAAGTCAGCGCCAAAAGCCAAACCCTGTGCCACCGAGCACGCGGTGCGCAAGCCCGTGAACGCGCCCGGCCCACGGCCAAACACCACAGCTTGCAAATCGGTCAACGCCAAACCCGCCTCTTTCAAGAGTTCCAAGGTTTGCGGAATCATGTGTGTGGACGTGAGGGCACCGCCTGCGCTGGTGTGCGTCCATGTCTGCGTGCCGCGTGCGACCGCTAGAGAAAGTGTGTCTGTGCTGGTCTCTAAAGCCAGCCACTGGTTGGTGTGCATGCGCTGATTATCCCAGCCGTGATAATTTGCACATGACCTGCACGCACATGCCCTCTTTGCCCCCGCTCACACCCCGCATCCAACCTGCGCGATGGAACTTTGTGCGCTCGCCTTTGACCTATGCGTTCATGGTTGTATTGACGGGTGCCGTGATGTGCGCTACAGCTCTAACGGCGCACGCAGCCCCCAGTTCAAAAGCCGTGCGCAGCGAACCACCCAAACACACCGACGGCGACATCGGCCAACTGCCCGCCGAGGTGCAAGCCGCGCTGCAACGCGCCAAGGTGCCAAGCGAGAACTTCCACGTCATGGTGGTCGACACACACGCCAGCAGCACACCGCGCCTCAGCCACCAAGCCCAAGTGCGTGTGAACCCCGCCTCGCTGATGAAACTGGCCACCACCACCGCCGCGCTCGATACGCTTGGCCCTGCCTTTGTGTGGCGCACGCCTGTGTATGTGGACGGCCCTGTGCGCGACGGCGTGTTGCAAGGCAATGTCTACATCAAGGGCAGCGGCGACCCACGCTTGGTGGTGGAGCGCCTGTGGCTGCTGATGCGCCGCATTCAAGGCTTGGGCATCCAAAAAATTCAGGGCGACATCGTGCTCGACCGCAGCGCGTTTGAGGTGCCTGCGCGTGACGCCGCCAGTTTTGACGGCGAGCCCCTGCGCCCCTACAACGCCGCGCCTGATGCGCTGCTGCTTAACTTCAAATCGCTGCTCATTCAGTTTGTGCCCGACCGCGCTGGCAATGTGGCGCGTGTGCAAATCGAACCGCCCTTGGCTGGTGTGCAATTCCCCGCCACCGTGCCGCTGAGCAACGGCGACTGCAGCGACTACCGCAGCGCCCTGCGCGCCGACTGGAGCGACCCCACACGCATTCGCTTTGCAGGCAACTTCCCCGCCGTGTGTGGCGAAAAAATGTGGCCCATTGCCTATGCCGCACCTCAGCAATTTGCGCAGCGTGCCATCGCAGGCATGTGGCAGCAGCTCGGTGGTCAGCTCAGCGGCCAAGTACGCGATGGCGCAGTACCTGCAAACCTACAGCCCATCTTCAACGCAGAATCCGCCACCTTGGCCGAGACCATCCGCGACATCAACAAATACAGCAACAACGTGATGGCGCAGCATGTGTTCCTCACGCTGAGCCAACAACAACGCGGCGTGGGCAGCTTTGACGCCTCACGCGATGTGATGCAACGCTGGTGGCGCGAGCGCGTGGGCGGCGAAGTGCCCACGTTTGACAACGGCTCGGGCCTGAGCCGCGAAGAGCGCATCAGTGCGCAAGCATTGGCGCGTTTGCTGCAAGTGGCATGGGCATCGCCCCATATGTCTGAACTGATGAGCTCACTGCCCGTCACCGGCTTAGACGGCACGATGAAGCGCAGCAAAGCACAAGCCAGCGCGCATTTGAAAACCGGCAGCTTGCGCGACGTGGCGGGTGTGGCTGGATTTGTGGATACAGCCAGCGGCAAACGCTTGGTAGTGGTCGCCATCCTGCACCACGCCAATGCCAATGCGGCACGCCCCGCGCTGGACGCGATGATTGACTGGGCAGGTAAGCAGCCTTAACAAGCTCGGAAGAGCCGCCACCGATTTAGAAAGACCCGAATGAACTACACCGAATGGATTGGCTACGCCGCTGCCAGCCTGACCACCGCGAGCTTTGTGCCGCAAGCGTGGCTCACCTTCAAGACCCGCGATGTGAGCGGCATTTCGTTAGGGATGTACAGCGCGTTCACGCTCGGCATTGCGCTGTGGTTGGCCTACGGCTTGCTCATTGAAGCCTGGCCTGTGGTGATTGCCAACATCATCACACTGGTGTTGGCTGCCAGTATTTTGGCGATGCGCTTGCGCTTTGGGCGCAAGGCGTTAGCAACTGATTAACGCCAGCCTTGGGCTGTGGCGTTGTACAAAAATCCCGCCGCCCAACGATTGCCTGCGGGGGTGAGGTGAATGCCATCGGCAAATAACATCGTGGTGTAGTTGACGTTAGTACTATTTGCATTAGAGGGAGCATCGCAACCAAGCCAGGCCGTATTTGCAACAGAACCACTGCCACATGCGGGGTTTGTCCCGCCAAAACCTGTGTCAGTAAATGGGCTGTATGCCAACGCAATGGATGTGGCATTTCTAAAAGCCACCGTCAAACCGGAGGCGTTGGCATAAATCACCTTGTTGGCACTTTGTCCGCCAAAGGTCGTGCTAAGAACAGCCAAGATGGCGTCGTTAAATGTATTTGTCGCCGTTGTGCTGAAGCTGGGATTACCAGTCAGCCCCCAAGGGGTTAACGAAACTTCCAAGACGGGCATGATTAAGACGTGCTTCACACCTGCATCTAGCAAGCTTTGCACAGCAGCAACCAAATCGCTCTTGGCCGTCGTCAAGTTTGTGCCATCAATCACATCATGCGTGCCCACGGTGATGACCACCATGTCACCCGCAGAAAAAGCATGCGCATTTGTCGCCGTTGTAATTTGACTCGCCAAGTCGGCAATTTTTTTGCCATTGCCTGCGTAGCTCACGACATTGGATTGGCCAAAATATGCAGCCATTTGTTGAACCACCGTGTCGGTGGTACTGCCTTCACGAACCGTGGCCGTGATGTCGTTGTACCCATCCCCCAAACCAATCACCCGCGTCGGTTGAAATGGGTCGACTGTGCTGCTAGCCCCACACGCAGACAACATGGCAGCGACCACGACGGAGCACAAGGCTTTAAGGGTTCGGCTAAAAATTGGATTCATCACAGGCTCTCTTTTGAGTACCACGTTAGTTTAACGAGTTGGCGTAGCCGCCCGCGTCAAGCGGTCTCGCACGCCATCCCATTCGGGGGTGAGGGGTGGGGTTTCGACCCAAATGTGGGCGACGCCCAGGGCATCGAAGTCCCGCAATTGGGCGAAAAGCTGATGGGCACAGTCTGCTGCCGATTGGGGCATGGACTGGACGTTGAAGTGCGCGACATTGGCAGCTGGAAGCTGCACGGGGCTGCGGGACCAAATCGCAACCAGGCCAGCGGCAGTGCCCGCACCAGTCACGTCACCACTGGTTTTTGCGTTTGCACTCGAAGAGGCATAGATGGCATTCTGCAAATCAGCAGCCGTCATCAACTGCACTTTGGCGGCTGGCGCATAGTGGGATTCGAGGGTGCCAGAGGCACGCGGGGCATCGGCATCTGGCGCGTTGGGGGTGATGACCGTCACACCACAGGCATCGCTCAGCTGCTGTGGCGTGAGCACGCCGGGGCGCAACAGCACGGGGGCCGCGCGGGTGCAGTCGACGATGGTGGACTCGATGCCCACATCACATGCGCCGCCATCGATGATGAGCAGGTCGTCGCCAAATTCACCCGCCACGTGCGCGGCGGTGGTGGGGCTGACGCGGCCAAACAAATTGGCGCTTGGGGCGGCCACGCCAAACACGCCCAAGGCTTCGGCGCTTTGCAACACGGCAAGTGCTGTCGGGTGTAAGGGGCAACGCAAGCCGACGGAGTTTTGTCCACCAGCCGCCATAGCTGCGACCTCTGGGCGGCGCGGCAAAATGAGGGTCAAGGGGCCGGGCCAAAAAGCGGCGATGAGTTTTTGTGCGAAATCCGGCACATGGCTGGCAAAGCGCTGCACGCCTTGTGCGCTGGCCACATGCACGATGAGCGGGTGATTGGCAGGGCGGCCTTTGGCTTCAAAGATTTTGGCGACTGCCGCGTCGTTGCCCGCGTCTGCGGCCAGGCCGTACACCGTCTCTGTTGGCAAACCCAACAGCTCACCACGCTGCAAAGTTTGTGCAGCGGCGGTGATGGATGCGGGGAGTTGGCCGTTGAGAATCATGGGCTTTGCTTAACGCGGGACCATCAAAACGGCGCAATACCCAAAATAGCCGCCGCTTGCAAAGCCACAGCACGCGCGGCCTCTGGCGTGGCAGCGGTGATATTGAGGTGGCCCATCTTGCGGCCCACACGCGCTTCACGCTTGCCGTACAGGTGCAAATGCGTGCCGGGCAGCGCAAGCACTTGGTGCCACGCAGGCTCGGCTTGCGAAGCATTGGCCCCTGATGGATGGGCAAACCACAAATCACCCAACAGGTTGAGCATGACGGACGGGCTGTGCAAACGCGGTTGCATCAAAGGCAAATCGGCCATGGTGCGCACTTGCAGTTCAAACTGCGAGACATCGCAGGCGTCTTGGCTGTAGTGACCGCTGTTGTGCGGACGCGGCGCTATTTCGTTGACGACCAACGCACCATCGGCCAACACAAAAAACTCGACGCACAACACGCCCACATAGTTCAACTCTTGCGCCACCGCTTTGGCGGCTGTGATGGCTTGGTTGGCCAACGCATCCGGCACATTGCCCGCAAACACCTCGGTCACCGCCAAGATGCCATCGCGGTGCACGTTGCGTTGCACGGGCAAGTTCACCATCGCGCCATCGCGGCCACGCGCCACGATGACCGAGCACTCGCTGGCCAAGGGCAACATTTTTTCCAGCACGCAAGGCACTTGGCCAAGCTTGGCCCAACCGGCATTGAGCTCGTCACGCGTGGTCACGCGCAACTGGCCTTTGCCGTCGTAGCCCATGCGCGAAGTTTTCAAAATGCCTGGCAGCAAGTTGTCGCTCACAGCGGCGAGTTGCTCTGCTGTGTCAATCACCGCATGCGGGGCCACGGGCACACCGCATTTCACAAAGTGAGCTTTCTCACGCGCACGGTCTTGCGCCACCGCCACGGCAGATGCAGCGGGCGACACAGGCAAGGCGGCGGCGAGTTGCGCCAGCGCATCGGCGGGCACGTTCTCGAACTCGGTGGTGACAGCTTGGCACACCGCGGCGAGTTGCTTCAAGCCTGCGGGGTCTAAGTAGTCGGTGTGGATGTGGTGATGGCTCACCAAGCCAGCGGGGCTGTGTGCATCGGGGTCGAGCACGGCGGTGTTGTAGCCCATGCGTTGCGCGGTGTGCGCCCACATGCGGCCCAACTGGCCGCCGCCCAACACGCCCAAGGTGGAGCCGGGTAGCAAAGGTTTCAGAGCTTGACTCATACAGGTGGCAACGTCATGTTGCGGGCCACTTCGGTTTGCGCCACGCGGAAGGCTTGCAGCTTCTCGGCCAAGACTGCGTCGGTAGACGCCAACAAGGCCACAGCAAACAAAGCCGCGTTGGCCGCGCCCGCATTGCCAATGGCAAAGGTCGCCACTGGAATGCCTTTGGGCATTTGCACAATGCTGTGCAAGGAGTCCACGCCTTGCAAATGCTTGCTGGCCACCGGCACACCCAACACGGGCACGATGGTTTTGGCGGCAATCATGCCGGGCAAGTGGGCCGCACCGCCCGCGCCTGCGATGATGGCGCGCAAGCCACGGCCTTGCGCGGCTTCGGCGTAGGTAAACATGTCATCGGGCATGCGGTGGGCTGAAACCACGCGGGTTTCAAAAGAGACGCCAAATTCTTGGAGAATCTGGGCTGCATGTTGCATGGTGTCCCAATCGGAATTGGAACCCATGACGACACCGACTTGGCACTGGGTCATGATGTGGCTGTGTGTGAGCAAAAACGAATTTTAAGACGGGACCCCCATGATTGATGTGACGATGGAAAATTTCGAGGCCGATGTGATTGCCGCCTCACAAACCACCCCTGTGTTGGTGGACTTCTGGGCTGACTGGTGCGCCCCGTGCAAATCGTTAGGTCCCGTCCTCGAAAAACTGGAAGTCGACTATGCAGGCCGCTTCAAGCTGGTCAAAATCAACGCCGACACCGAGCAGCAGCTGGCTGGCGCGTTTGGCGTGAAGAGTCTGCCCACCTGCATCTTGCTCATGGGCGGCCGCCCTGTGGACGGCTTCATGGGCGCGCTGCCCTTGGCACAAGTGCGAGAGTTTTTGGACAAGCATTTGCCATCCGACAACGAAGTGGCTGCGCAAGCCGATGCCCAAGAGGCCGAGCAACTCATCAACGCGGGCGATGCGCAAGCCGCCATCGCCAAGCTGCAAGAAGCTTTGAGCCTCAACACCGCTGACGACGAAACCCGCTACAACTTGGTCAAGCTACTCATTTCGGTGGGCGAGCTGGAAGAAGCGCAAGCGGCATTGGCGCCTAAGCTAACCGAAATTCCGCTGCAACTGCGTTTTGATGCGCTCAACTACTGGCTGCAAGCTTTGGTGTTTGTGTCTACCGACGAGCGTGCCGCTTGGACATTCGAGCAGTTCGAAGCCGCCATCGCCCAAAACAAACGCGACTTCGACACCCGCTTGGCCAAAGCACGCGTGCTGATTGCGGCCGAATTGTTTGAAGCCGCGATGGACGAGCTGCTGGAAATCATCATGCGCGACAAGGCGTGGAACAACGATGTGGCACGCAAAACCTCTGTGTCCATCTTGGAACTGATGACGCCGCCCAAGCCCAAAACGGACGATGCCGCCTTCGGCAAATCCGTAGGCGGCATCGAGTTAACCGGCAAAGCTGCGGTGCAAGAAGACCCCGTGTTGGAATTGATCTCTCGCTACCGCCGCAAGCTCAGCATGGCGCTGAACTAAGGTCTCAGTCCTTCAACCGATCCCAAGCCTCTTGGTACTTGGCGGCGGTTTGGGCAATCACCTCTTGCGGCAAATGCGGCGCGGGTGG
>CANGOY010000014.1 GCA_947455585.1 Comamonadaceae bacterium | reverse complement strand
GTGACGGTGGAGCCTGCGACCAACACGCGCAACTGGTTGCCAATGGCGCCCAGTGAAAGGCCCAGGTCGTTGGCCGCTTCGCGTTGCACCTTCACTTCGATGGTGGGCTTATTGGGTTTCACGCTTGAGTCCAAATCGACCAAGCCGGGGATGTTGCGAATTTTGTCCATGGCCTCGGTGGTGAGGCGTTCAAGCTCGCGCAAGTCGTTGCCTTGTAGTGAGAACTCCACTTGCTTGTTGCCACCCACTGCATCAAGTAAGCCGGCATGTGTGACGGTGATGCCCGGCACTTGGCGCAAGCGCTCGCGCAGCGTGGCCGACATTTGGTCCACATTGCGTTTGCGGTCTTTGCGGTCGACCAAACGGATGTAAATGCTGGCGTAAATTTTTCCGTTCGCTGCACCCGTGTTGATGGTGGACAAGGTGTATCGCACCTCTGGGAATTCACGCACGATGGCTTCGACTTGTTTGGCTTTGGCCTCGGTGACTTCGAGTGACGAACCTACCGGCGTGTAGAAATTCACCGTCGTTTCAGAGAAGTCTGCCTTGGGCACAAACTCTGTGCCCAGAAGCGGCACCATGAAGATGCTCAGCGCAAAGATGCCAACGGCTAAGCCCACAGTTGAACGTTTGTGTACCAGCGCCCATTTCAGGATGCGCTGATAAATCAAAATCAGTTTGTCCGTGGTTTGTTCAAACCAAGCAGTGATCGGACCAACCGTGCGGTCATAAAACGCATTCGAATGGCCGTGTTCGCCGTGCGCGTGAATCGTGGGGTCGTGCCAAATGGACGACAGCATCGGGTCGAGCGTGAAGCTGACAAACATCGAGATGAGCACCGCAGCCACGATGGTGATACCAAACTCGTGGAAGAACTTGCCTATGATGCCGCCCATGAAGCCAATGGGCAAAAACACCGCCACGATCGACAGCGTGGTAGCCAGCACGGCCAAGCCAATTTCTTGCGTGCCGTCCATCGCCGCTTGGTAGGGCGATTTGCCCATTTGCACATGTCGCACGATGTTTTCGCGCACCACGATGGCGTCGTCAATCAACAAGCCCACGCACAGCGACAAAGCCATGAGCGTGATCATGTTGATGGTGAAGCCAAAGATATACATGAACAAAAACGTGCCAATGATGGCAATGGGCAGCGTGAGGCCGGTGATGACCGTCGAGCGCCATGAGTTCAAAAACAAGAACACGATGAGCACCGTCAGCAGCGCACCTTCAATCAAGGTTTGGCGCACGTTGGCCACGCCCACGCGTATGGGGCGCGAGCCGTCTTGCACTTGCTCTAGACGCACGCCAGCGGGCAGCTGCGCTTTCATCTCGGCCACGGTTTTGTTGAGGCCATCAATCACGTCGATGGTGTTTTCGTCTTGGGCCTTTTGCACCGTCATCAGTAGCGTGCGTTGGCCGTTGTACAGCGCCAAGCTCTCGACCTCTTGCGCGCCGTCGTTCACGGTGGCCACTTGGTTCAAACGAATCGGCGTGGTGTTTTTGCGTGCCACGATGATTTGGCCAAAGTCTTCGGGGCGCAGCATGCGGCCTTGAATTTGAATCACGCGGTCTTGTTGCAGCGAGCGCAAGCTGCCCACGGGCAAGTCTTGGGTTTCGGTTTGGACCGCATTCACCACTTGGTCGGCGCTGATGCCGAGGGACTCCATGGCTTGTGGGTTGAGATACAAATTGATTTCGCGTTTGGTGCCACCCACCAGCGAGACCGAGCCCACGCCGCGCACGTTCTCAAGGCGTTTTTTCAGCACTTGGTCAGCCCAGTTGGTCATCTCCACGGCTGAGAGCGGTTTACCGCCTTGTGGTGATTCAGGAACCACGGCCAGCGACCAAATGGCTTTGCTGGACGGGTCAAAGCGCAAGACTTTGGGTTCTTTCACGTCATCGCGCAGGGTAGGGCGAATAGAGGCCACTTTTTCTCTGACATCGTCTGCGCCTTTGCGGCCATCGACGTAGAGCTGAAACTCGATCACCACCACTGACATGCCCTCGTAGCTGCGTGAGGTGAGCGCACTGATGCCCGCAATCGAGTTGACGCCTTCTTCAATTTTCTTACTGACTTCGCTCTCAACAATCTCAGGCGAAGCACCTGGGTATTCGGTGGTGATCACCACCACCGGAAAGTCGATATTGGGAAATTGGTCAATCTTGAGACGCTGGTATGAGAACAAGCCCAGCACCACAAAGGCGAGCATCACCATGGTCGCGAAGACCGGATTTTTTAAACTGACTTTGGTGAACCACATGCTAAGTGTGTCGCCTTAAGGCGTGGTGCTGGCGGCTGAGCTTGCCGCGGCTGCGGTGTACTTCACCACCATGCCCTCACGCAGCGCGCCCACATTGCTTTTGAGCACGGTGCTGCCTTCATTCAACCCTGTCACGCCCACCATGGTTTCAGATTCTGGCTTTGCCAAGTCCATGCCGCGTACGCCCAGCGTGACGGTTTTGTGTGCTACTTGCAGCTGATCGCCCACTTGCTCGACCACTTGCACATAAGGCTGCGCACGGTCGGTGCGCACAGCAGACAAGGGCACAGCCAACATTTGGCTCTTACCCATGCCCAAAATGCCTTTGGCAAACAAGCCGTGGCGCAAACCTTCGGCTGTGTCGAGCGTCAAATAAATCAACACGCTGCGACTGCCAGTTTGAGCACTCGGGCTGATGCGTTTGACCTTGGCGCCCACGGTCGTTTGGCGGTCTTCCACTTGTAACGCAGCGGTTTGACCCACACGCACATCCATGGATTCGCTGGGGCTCAAGGGCACTTCCACTTCGAGTTGGCTCAAGTCGACCAGTTCCATAATTTTTGCGTCAATCGCCACGCGTTCACCCACTTGTGCCGCACGGCCAGACACGATGCCGGCAAAGGGCGCACGCAAGGTGGCGTCGTCCAAGGCTTTGCGTGCCACATCGGCGCCTGCGATGGCGGCTTTGTGGCTGGCGACGGCGCCTTGGTAAGAGGCAATGGAGTTGTCCATCGCCGCTTTGGAGATGAAGCCTTGGTCCACCAAGGCTTTGTTGCTGTCCCATGCGCGTTGTGCGATTTCCATTTGCGATTTCGCGGCACTCGCTGTCTCGGCCGCTTGCTGCCAGCGGCGTTGGTATTCAGTCGGGTCGATGCGAGCTAACACATCGCCCGCTTTGACCGCATCGCCTTCGCGGGCTACGACTTCTTTTAGCTCGCCTGCCACGCGGGCTTTGATGACGGCGTAGTTCACGGCCTTGACTGTGCCTGACACCTCTAAGCCTTGGGTGATGTCGCGCAACTCGGCTTTCATCACATCGGTGCTGGCCAACTCCACCTGCGTTTGCACCATCGCGGGCGCTGATGCAGCGGCTTGCTGAGCGCTCTTGTTGCTCATGGCGCGAAAGATACCTGCCGCGAGGGCCAGCACGATGACGCCAATGACAATCCAACGGGGAGCGATTTTTTTCATTTGGATTTACTTGTATTTGCGGTCATGCCGTGCAGCAGCACATCGACTTGCATGTGAATGAATTGCTCGGGGTTAACAATCTTGGCCGAGGCGGCGCACGCACCCATAGAGTGCTTCCACATCATTAAAAAAATCATGGGGGCGACGATGATGTGCACGGCTTGCTCTAAGTCCATCTCACGAAACTCACCACTTTGCACACCTCGCTCCAAGATGCGGCGAATCATGGCGTTGCCAGGCTGGATGACTTCTTCTTGGTAGAAGGCGGCAATCTCAGGAAAGTTTTGTGCCTCGCTCATCACCAGTTTGGTGATGCCGCTCGCGCGTGTTTTGCCGATGCGTTCCCACCATGAGGTCAGGGCGTACCGCAGCATGTCGGCGCTGGTACCTTCAAACGTGATGAACTCTTCTTGCCAGGTTGGAAACTTGTTGGCGATGTTTTCGCGCACCACGGCTTTGAACAGGCCTTCTTTGCTTTGGAAATACAAAAACAAAGTGCCTTTGGAAACGCCAGCGCGCGCAGCCACTTCATCAACGCGGGTGGCGGAGAAGCCTTTTTCTACAAACAAGTCCAAAGCCGCGTCTAGCAATTCGCCTGGACGTGCTTGTTTGCGGCGCTCGCGTTTGGGCGCCTGCTCTGCGAGTTGCGTGAGGTTTTCAGTGGTCATAAGCTGTTAATGACTGATTGGTTATTAATGTAACAGCTTAATTATTTAGAAGCACTTATGTGAATAAAAGCCCCAACCATTCAACGATGACATCGTCGTTTAGATAAATAGGTGTTTGAGCGAGGGCTGTGCTTCCATACGCTCAAGTATGCTGACAAACGAGATGTGCATCTTGGCGCACGCAATCATAGAATCAGGCGCTATGACAACACACACTGAACCTACCCACGCCAACAAAATCATCACCTTGGGTGGTGGCTGCTTTTGGTGCACCGAAGCGGTGTTTGTGCGCGTCAAGGGGGTGGTTGATGTGGAGTCCGGCTACTGCAACGGCCACACCCTCAACCCTACGTACGCGCAAGTGTGTGAGGGCGACACCGGTCACAACGAGGTGGTGCGTTTGGTGTTCGACCCGCAGGTCATCAGCTTGCGCGAGCTGTTAGAAATTTTCTTTGTCATCCACGACCCCACCACCTTGAACCGTCAAGGCAATGATGCCGGCACCCAATACCGCAGTGGTATTTACTTGACTGACGAAGCCGACCGTGCTGTGGCCCAGCAAGTGTTGGACGAGGCGAATGCCGCCATGTCTGGCCGTGTTGTGACTGAGCTGAAGAGTTTGGCCAACTACTCGGCTGCTGAGGCTTATCACCAAGACTATTTCGAGAACAATCCAAATCAAGGCTATTGCGCCTTTGTGGTGGCGCCCAAGGTGCAAAAGTTTGTGCAGACCTTTGCTAACAAGGTCAAGCATGGCTGATGTGTGGCGCTGGACCTCAGTCGCCGCTGCGTCGTATGCCTGTTTGGGCACATTTGGGGCGGCTTGGGCACATAACGCTGAAGTCGATGAGGCTCCGCAAATCAATGAAGTCATCATCACCGCGCGTCCGCTGGACGACCGCAGCCTTTTAGCGCCCGCACAGCAGCTCTCGGGGGCGGCGCTCACGCAGCGCCAAGGCAGCACCTTGGGTGAAACACTCGACAACTTACCCGGCATTGCCAACAGCTCATTTGGGCCCAATGTGGGCCGCCCCGTGATTCGCGGCATGGAGGGCGACCGCGTGCGCATTCTGCAAAACAGCGGCGCCAACCTCGATGTGTCGGGTTTGAGCTCAGACCACGCTGTGCCGATTGACCCGCTCACCACCGAACGCATTGAAGTGCTGCGCGGCCCAGCAGCTTTGCTGTACAGCGGCGGCGCGATGGGCGGTGTGGTGAATCTGATTGACAACCGCATTGCACGCGAACGCGCGTTTGATGCGCAAGGTGGCGTGATGGGCAAAGCCGAAGTGCGTGCCGGCGGCGCAGCCAACGAACGCAGCACCGGCGCGATGGTGGAAGCCGGCAACGACCAAGTGGCCTTGCATGTGGATGCGTTTGACCGCAGCACCCAAAACCTACGCGTGCCTAAGGACATGAACTGTGACGGCGTGCCCAATGGCCGCAGCGTGTGTAACTCGGCGAGCAACAGCCAAGGTGGCGCGGTGGGCGGCACCTTGCTGTTTGACCGTGGCTACCTCGGCCTGTCGGCCAGCGAGTACCGCAGCACGTATGGCACGGTGGCAGAGCCCACGGTGAGCATCGGTATGTTGCGCCGCCATCAAGTGATGGAAGGCCTGCTACGCGATGTGGGCGCATTTGAAAACCTGAAGTTTCAGCTGGGCCACACCAACTACACACACACCGAATACGAAGGCGCAGTGGCCGGTACGCGCTTTGACAACCAAGGGAATGACTTTCGTTTAGAGGGCCGCCAACAGGCTTTGCGTTTGAGCAACGGCATGCAACTTGATGGCACGGTGGGCATGCAGCATGAGAGCAATAACCTGCAAGCCGAAGGCGCAGAAAAGTTTGTGGGCCCAAGCCGCACGCAAAGCGCAGCACTGTTTACCTATCAAGCGCTCAAAACCAGCTGGGGACAACTCAGTGCCGGTGCGCGTATTGAATCGGTCAGCGTGGCGCTGCGTGAAGATTTCGGTGGCAACGTGGCGCAGACCCAAAAGTTCAATCCTCTCAGTGTGGGATTCGGTGTGATGCGAAATTTGCGCGAAGGTGAATCACAAAACGGGTGGCAAATTACCAGCAACCTCAGCGCCAATCAGCGCGCACCCAAGGACTATGAGCTGTTTGCCCATGGCCCTCATGTGGCCACGGCTGCGTATGAGGTGGGCAATGCCAACCTCGGTTTAGAAAAAGCCATCCAACTGGATGTGGGGGGTGAGTGGCAGCAAGGCGGGCATAAATTTGGTGTGACCGCTTTTAGCTCGCACTTTGCCAACTACATTTCGCAGCAGCCAACGGGAGGCTATGTATTGGCAAATGGAAATCCAGGC
The DNA here is from genome assembly GCA_947455585.1 of Comamonadaceae bacterium. GTDB lineage: Bacteria > Pseudomonadota > Gammaproteobacteria > Burkholderiales > Burkholderiaceae_C > Limnohabitans. The sequence goes on along the minus strand of CANGOY010000014.1, from coordinate 9,368 downwards.
ACTTCGACAGACTTGCCTGTGTACAACTTTGAAGGCGTGCGTGCCCGTTTTTACGGCATCGAGTCCACCGCCAAGGTGCGCATGGTGGGCGGGCAAGACGCGGCGCTGTCTCCCAACGCTGCGCATGGAACGATGGACCTCGAGTTGCGTGCCGATGTGGTGCATGCCCAAGACTTGACGCACAACAGCCCCTTGCCGCGCATTGCACCCATGCGCCTGGGTGCAGATGCCGTGTGGTCGCGCAACGCCTGGGGCGCTCGTTTGGGTTTCATGCATGCCGCAGCGCAAAACCGTGTGCCAGACAACGGCGCAAGCGCTGGCGTCACCACGGCTGCCAATACCTTATGGAATGCGGCCTTGAATTACCACACGCACAGTGGCCCCACGCATTGGTTGTTGTTTGCGAAGTTAGACAACATCACCAACAAGCTGGCTTATTCATCCACCTCGGTGCTCACGCAAACCATGGGCAACAATGCGCCGCCCTTGGCAGGGCGTAGCTTGAAATTGGGCGCGCAAGTGAGCTTTTAAAGCGAAGTTGCGTAAGGTAAAAACGGTTTCTTTGGCCGCTTTTACGTTAAGGGTTTAAGGCGCCAATCGATCGCGAACCCAGGCTCCTTCGGCCGCTTGGCGATAACGCAAGCGGTCATGCAAACGGCTCTTGCGGCCTTGCCAAAATTCCCATTGCTCGGGCACCAAACGGTAGCCACCCCAGTGCGGTGGGCGTGGCGGTTGCAACAAAAACTGCGCCGCATATTTGGCGGCGTTGGCCACCAAGGTGCCGCGCCCCTCAACCACTTGACTTTGTGGGCTGGCCCATGCGCCGATGCGCGAATCGAGTGGGCGGCTGTTGAAGTAGTCGTCGCTCTCGGCATCGCTTACTTTTTCTACGCGGCCTTCGATGCGTACCACGCGCTCTAGCTCAACCCAATGAAACTGCAAAGCTGCAAACGGGTTGCCTGCCAGTTGCTGGCCTTTGCGGCTGTTGTAGTTGGTGAACCACACAATGCCCCGTTCGTCGTAGCCCTTGATCAGCACCACGCGCGTGCTGGGGCGCAAGTCGCTGCCCACGGTTGCCACGGTCATGGCGTTGGGCTCGGGGACTTCGCCAGAGATGGCTTCTTTAAGCCAGCTGTCGAACTGCTGCATGGGGTCAGCCTCAGAGGCTGACTCGTTGAGTTCGGCGCGTTCGTAGCTTTTACGCAGGTCGGAAATATGGCTCATGGTGGTTCTGTGTGTCGCAGGTGACAAGTAAAGGGAAAACCCGAAACGGGGTGTCACACATCGTAAAGACTTTTGCTTGATACTCCACTGTACTTATTTTGAGGAGACGTTGATGAGTGTCGATTTTCAAATCAACGGCAAAGCCGCCAAGGCCAACGCCGAAACAGATACCCCACTGTTGTGGGTCATTCGCGATGAGCTGGGCCTGACAGGCACCAAGTTTGGCTGTGGTGCGGCCTTGTGCGGCGCTTGTACCGTGCATGTGGATGGTCAGCCTGTGCGTTCGTGCCAAACGCCACTCTCTAGCGTGTTTGGCAAAAAAGTCGCCACGGTTGAAAGCCTCTCCAAAGACAACAGCCACCCACTGCAAGTGGCGTGGATTAAGCACGATGTGCCTCAGTGCGGTTATTGCCAATCAGGCCAGTTGATGAGCGCAGCAGCTTTGCTCGCCAAAAACAAGAACCCAAGCGATGCCGAAATTGACCAAGCCATGAGCGCCAACCTGTGCCGCTGTGGCACTTACGTCCGCGTGCGTGCCGCCGTCAAAGATGCCGCCGCCATGATGCGCAAAGCCTGAACAGACGGAGACACACCATGACACACACACAAACTTCTCGCCGTTCATTCCTCAAAACATCCGCTGCCGTGACCGGTGGCTTGATGCTCGGCTTTAACCTGCCTGGCACACTTGGCGAAGCCATGGCCGCAGGCACAGTGCACACGCCCAACGCTTGGGTGCACATTGCAGACAACAACGTCATCACTTTGCTGTCTGCCCGCTCTGAAATGGGCCAAGGCGTTTACACCTCCATGCCCATGTTGATTGCTGAAGAGCTCAATGTGGACATCAGCCAAATCAAAGTTGCTGCTGCGCCCCCCGGTGCGGTGTATGTGAACTCCTTGTTGGGTGGTCAACTCACGGGCGGCTCAACGTCTGTGCGTGAAGGATGGCTCAAGCTGCGTGTGGCAGGTGCACAGGTGCGCGAAATGCTCATCACAGCTGCCGCTGCTCGTTGGGCGGTGGACCGCGATTTGGTCCGCGCCGACAAAGGCATGGTTTATGGGCCTAAGGGCTTGAAGTCCACCTATGGCGAATTGGCCGAAGCTGCGGGACGCATGCCCGTGCCCGAGAAGCCGCCAATCAAAGACCCCAAAGATTTCAAAATTGTTGGCAAGCGTACCAAGCGCGTGGACACACCCGTCAAGGTCAACGGCACGGCCGAGTTCGGTATTGACGTGAAGTTGCCAGGCATGGTCTACGCCTCGCTGGCGCAATGCCCCGTGATTGGTGGCAAGGTCAAGAGCTTTGACGGTTCAAAAGCGAAGGCTTCTGCTGGCGTGATTGACGTGGTGCAAATCAGTGACGGCGTGGCCGTCGTGGCCAACAGCTGGTGGCAAGCCAAAAAAGCGCGCGACTTGCTGAGCATTCAGTGGGACGAGGGCGCAGGCGCTGCTTTGAGCGATGCCAGCGTGATTGACGGCACACGCCAAGCTTTGAAAACTGGCAAGGTGTTGGAAATCACCAAGCCCCAAGGCGATGTGGTGGCTGCACTGAAGGGGGCTTCCAAAGTGCTGGAAGCTGAGTACGTTATTCCCATGCAAGCCCACGCACCGCTGGAGCCGATGAACTTCACGGCCCATGTGCAGGGCAACAAAGCTTTGCTGATTGGACCCACCCAGTTCCAACAAGGCGCACAAGGTGCGGTGGCTGGTGCTTTGGGCTTGAAGCCTGAAGACGTCACACTGCAAACCACCTTCTTGGGCGGTGGCTTTGGCCGTCGCTTGGAGCTGGACTTCATCGTGCAAGCGGCAGAAATTTCAAAGGCGATTAACAAGCCCGTCAAACTGCTGTGGACCCGCGAAGACGACATGACGCACGACTTCTACCGCCCAGTCGGTGTGAACCAACTCAAGGCTGGTTTAGATGCCTCAGGCAAGCCTGTGGCTTTGCATTTCAAAGTTGCTTCTCAGTCGGTCACGCAACGCGCCTTTGGTTTACCTAAAGACACGATGGACCCTTTCATGGCCGAAGCTGCTGTGGCTGGCTACAACATTGCCAACACCCAACACGACTTGGTGATTCACGACACCGGCATCCGCGTGGGCTACTGGCGTGCTGTGAGCCACAACATGAACGCCTTCGCCAACGAAAGCTTCATGGACGAGTTGGCCAAAGCCGCAGGCAAAGACCCCTATGAATACCGCATGAGCTTGCTCGCGGGTAAGCCACGATTTGCCAATGTGCTTAAACTCGCTGCTGACAAAGCAGGCTGGGGCAAGCCACTGGCCAAAGGCCGTGCCTTGGGTATTGCCTTGATGGAAGGCTACGACACCTACATGGCTCAAGTGGCCGAGGTGAGTTTGAATGACAGCGGCGAGGTGCAAGTGCATCGCGTGACGGTGGCGGCAGACTTGGGCCACATGGTCAACCCCGACACGGTAGAAGCGCAGTTGCAGTCCAGCATCATCTTTGGCATGGGTGCTGCGTTGAAGCACCAAATCACCATGGTGAATGGCCGTGTGCAAGAAACCAACTATCACAACTTCCAGCCTGTGCGCATGAACGAGGCGCCGAAGATTGATATCGTGTTGGTCAAGAGCACAGAGAAGCCCGGCGGTATTGGCGAGCCAGCTACTGCGGTGGTGGCACCCGCCATTGCCAACGCGGTGGCTAAGCTGACAGGCAAACGCGTGCGTCGCTTGCCCATCACGGCCGAAGTGCTCAAGCAAACAGCGGTGGCTTAAAGGCGCTTCATGGAGAGCTTAGATCTGCGTGTGTTGGGGGATGTGCTGGCTTGGCGTCAAGCCGGCCGGCGTGTCACCTTGGTCACGGTGGTGGAAACGTGGGGCAGTGCCCCACGCCCACCTGGGGCTTTGCTCGCCGTGCGTGACGATGGTGTGGTCAGTGGTTCGGTGTCGGGCGGTTGTGTTGAAGACGACCTGATTGCCCGCATCAAAGCCGGTGAATACGATGCGCTCGCGCACCCATCGATGGTGGCTTATGGCGTGAGCAAGGAAGAAGCGGCACGCTTTGGCTTGCCTTGCGGCGGTACGTTGCGTTTGGTGCAAGAGCCTGTCAAAGATGTGGATTGGATTGAAGAGGTGTTACAACGCACCTCGTCACACCAATTGGTCGCGCGCACGGTCAAGCTGTCAACGGGCGAGGTGGCATTGCGCGAAGCTGCGCGTACCGATGCGCTGCAGTTTGATGGCATCACGCTCACGACTTTGTTTGGCCCGCGCTGGCGCTTGTTGCTGATTGGCGCAGGCCAGCTCAGCCAAGCCGTGGCGCACATGGCCAAGCTGCTGGACTTTGAAGTGCTGGTGTGTGACCCACGCGAAGAATACGCAGCCACGCTTGGACTCGAAGGCGTGACCCGAGTCATGGGCATGCCCGATGATGTGGTGCTTGAACTCAAACCCGATGCGCACACGGCTGTCGTGGCGCTGACGCACGATTCCAAACTGGACGACATGGCTTTGATGGAAGCTTTGAATTCTGATGCGTTTTATGTAGGCGCCTTGGGTTCGCGCCGTAACCAAGCCACGCGTAAGCAGCGTTTGATGGAACACTTTGACATCAGTGCCGAGGCCCTTGAGCGTTTGCATGGCCCTGTGGGTTTGAGCATTGGCGCTAAGACGCCAGCCGAAATTGCGGTGTCCATCATTGCGCAAATCGTGCAAGTCAAAAACGCGGCTGCGGCTGCGCCCGTGGCGACCGAATCTTCCTGCATCAAAGCGTGACAGTGCTGCCGACTGTCATCGTCTTGGCTGCTGGCAAGGGCGAGCGCTTCAAGGCGTCGGGCGCGACGCAAGACAAACTCCAATCGCTGTTAGACGGTCAAACTGTGCGTGAGCACGTGTTGGCCGCGGTGCGCGCCAGTGGCTTGCCGTGGCATGTGGTGGAGCGTGCACACACGACACACCTACAAAACCCTGGCATGGGGGACAGCATTGCCTGCGGCGTGGCAGCGACGCCTGACGCAAATGGCTGGCTCATCTTGCCTGCGGACTTGCCTCTGATTCAGCCCACGACTTTGCTGGCCGTGGCTGCCGCCTTGCAGCAGCATGCCGTGGTCCTGCCGCGCTATGAAGGGCAGCAAGGGCATCCGGTGGGTTTTGTGCCGTCTTGCCGAGAAGCATTGCTGGCACTCACGGGCGACCACGGTGCGCGTGCGGTCGTTGCGCAGCACGCCGTCTACCGCATAGACGTGGACGATGAAGGTTGTGTGCTGGATGTGGATACGGTAGATGCGTTGGCATTGGCGCAAACACGCATGCAAAAAAGTCACGCCAATTGATATCTGTCAATTGAACGTTAGGAACTCTCGTTAAGATATGCCAAGTCAGTATTTTCTGGCCCAATTTCAAACTTTCCCAAGGGGACATTGATGAACAAACCTACCAACCGTCGCGTATTCATGATGCAAACCATTTCTGTTGCTGGCGTCGCTGCCTTCGCAACAACTGCTGCACAAGCAGCGATGGTGGACGAAAAAGACCCACAAGCCACGGGCTTGGGTTACAAATCAGACGCGACCAAAGTCGACAAAGCCAAGCAACCTAAATACGCCGCTGGTCAACAGTGCGGCACCTGCGCTTTGTTCCAAGGCAAAGCTGGCGACGCCGCTGGCAACTGCCCTTTGTTTGCTGGCAAACAAGTGTCTAGCAAAGCTTGGTGCTCGGCTTACGCCAAGAAGGCTTAATTTCAGCCTTGGCTTGCTGATAGGCCAAAACAAAATGGGAGCCATATGGCTCCCATTTTTTATATCTGTATGCGTTTTATGTGCCAGTGAATTTGGGCGTGCGTCGCTCTGTAAACGCGCCACGGCCTTCTGCAAAGTCTTGGCTGTGCACAGATTGGCGAGAGCGTTCTTTGAGTGCGGGTTCGTTGTACAAACCTGCAGCAATCTCGTTCAAACTTTTCTTGGTTTGCGCCAAAGCCAAAGGCGCCATATTCAGCAGGGTGTTTACCAAGTTTTGTACGGCGCCCTCAAATGCATCTGCCTCAACCAAGGCTTCAAAAAATCCCAGCGTATCTAGTGATTCGTAAGGCATAGATTGCCCAAGCAAGAACGCGCGTTTACTGGCCTGTAAGCCAAAGCGGCTGACATAACGGCGCAACCCACTGGGGTAGTAGTGCAGGCCCAGTGCTGCGGCGGGCATGCGCCACGCAAAGCCACGTTGCGCTACTGTGAAGTCGCAGGCCAGCACCAAGTCGGTTGCGCCGCCGTAAACGCTGCCGTTCAAGGCGCAAATAGTGACGGGGTGCAGGCGCTCTAGAGCTTCTGGAATTTTTTCAAAGAACAACGGAGCCATGGGGTCGTTGTCAAACCCGTCCACGTTGTAGCCCGCACTGAACACCGCTTGTTTTTGCCCTGAGGTGTCAGCGCGCAGCACCACCACTTGCAAGGTGTTGTTGCGGTTGATGGCCTCAAAGTGGGTCAGCAGGGTGTGTAGGTCGTCGTCCGTCAAGCTGTTGCGCAGCGAGGAGCGACGCAGGGTGAGGGTGGCGATGGAGCCAGTGATGTCGAGGAGGGGAGTGCCTTCAGTCATAGACTCTGATGTTAGCCAATCAGCGGGTAGAGTACGGTTTAGTACAAAGGACAGTTGGAGGATTCGGTCATGGCTCAAGAAATCATGCAAGTGTCGCCCTTGCCCCCGTTCATGATGAACGCGTTGCAAGAGGCCGACTACATCGTGCACGACCACACGCACATCAAAGACCCAGGTGCTTTGAGCAAGGTCACCGCTTTGGTCGGCACAGGGGCAGCCAAGGTTGACAAAAAACTGCTGACCATGCTGCCCAATGTGAAGTTGATTGCCATTTGTGGCGTGGGCTACGACGGGGTCGATGTGGCGGCAGCTAAAGAAAAAGGCATCGTTGTCACGCACACGCCGGGCGTGTTGACGGATGACGTGGCTGACTTGGCGATGGGTTTGGTGTTGTCGATTGGCCGTCGTATTCCGCAAGCGGATAAGTTTGTGCGCAATGGCGATTGGGTGAGCGACACCTTTCCTATGGCCAACAAAGTCTCAGGCGCGCGCATCGGTGTTGTGGGCATGGGACGCATTGGCCGAGCCATTGCCAAACGCGCAGTTGCATTTGACATGCGCATTGCATACACCTGTCGCGAACCCAAGGCCGATGTGTCTTACGTCTTTCACAAAACAGTCACGGCTTTGGCTGCAGAGGTCGACTATCTGGTGGTGGCGGTGCCTGGGGGCGATAGCACCAAGAACTTGATTGGCGCTTCGGTGTTGCAAGCCTTGGGCAGTAAGGGCTACCTCATCAATATTGCGCGTGGCACGGTGGTGGACCAACCTGTGTTGGTGCAAGTTTTGAAAGACAAACAAATTGCGGGCGCAGCCCTTGATGTGTTTTGGGATGAGCCCATGGTCGACCCTGAGTTGCGCCGCTTGCACAACGTGGTGTTGACACCGCACATTGCCAGCGCGACCGAGGAAACACGTCGTGCCATGGCTGCATTGACGATGGATAACTTGGCTGCGTTTTATCAAAAGAAGCCAGTGCTGACGCCTGTGCCGGAGTGCCAAGGTTGAGTGTGTATTTATTGCATCCATGAAAAAAGCCAGCTCGTGAAGCTGGCTTTTTTGTATCTCGCCTAAGAAGGCAAGAGTCTGTGCTGCTTAGCGGCCGTAACCGCCACCACCCGAACGGCCACCGCCGCCGCCTGAACGGTTGCCGCCACCGCCACCGCCACCGCCACTAGGACGACGGCCAAAGCCGCCACCGCCGCCGCGTTAGCGTTCGGTCATGAGGTCCACGCTGGTGCGTGTGGGGTCAGGCTGGCGTTGACCGCCACCTTGTGTTTTGTGGCCAAAGGCGTTCACGCCGCTTTGGGTGCCCAAGTGCGCGTTGGCGCGGGGCTGGAAGTCGTCATCGTCACGGCGTGGGGCGCGAGGTGCGTCAAAGTCACGCGGTGGACGTGGCGCATCGTTGCGTGGGCCACGGTTGTCAAACTGTCGAGGGGCGCGTTGGCCTTGTCCATTTCCAGGCTGTCGGTTGCCATCGCGTGCTGGGCGTTCACCGCTGCGTGCAGGACGTTCACCAAACTGGGCGCGTTCACCATCGCGTGCAGGGCGGTCACCCACGCGGTCACGGCTTACATGGCCATTAGGGCGAGGTGCGCGACCTTCAGAGGTGCCACCTTGACCACCACGACCGCCACCACCATTGCGACCGCCGCCAGTGGCTTTGGTGTCGCGAATGCGTTGCATCATTTCGCCGCGAGCGGCTTTGGCTGCAGCAGCCATCACATCACGTCCTGGGGGTTTGCCAATGCCGCCCCACAAGGTTTGACGGCCCATGGCAATGGGTTCGGCCTTTTCGTCAGCGTCAGGGCCAAAGTCGGCCACAGGCACCACCGGCACTTGTTGTTTGGTGAAGATTTCGATGTCGCGCATGAAACCTTGTTCATCCAAAGACACCAAGCTCACGGCTTCACCGCTTGAACCAGCGCGGCCTGTGCGACCAATGCGGTGCACATAGTCTTCGCTGATGTTGGGGATTTCGTAGTTCACGACGTGTGGCAACTCGTCAATGTCAATGCCGCGTGCCGCAATGTCAGTGGCGACCAAGGCGCGGATTTCGCCGGTCTTGAAACCTGACAAAGCTTGGGTGCGTGCAGTTTGGCTCTTGTTGCCGTGCAACGCCATGGCGCTGATGCCGTTCTTGGTCAAGAACTCGGCCACGTTGTTGGCGCCAAACTTGGTGCGTGTGAACACTAGCACTTGGCTCCAGTTGTGCTCGTTGATGATGTGCGCGAGCAAAGCTTTTTTCTTGCCGCGGCCCACGGGGTGAACCACTTGCGTGATGCGTTGCACGGTGGTGTTGCTAGGCGTGACTTGGATGCTTTGTGGGTCTTTGAGCAGGTTGTTGGCCAGTTCGCGAATTTCGTCGCTGAAGGTGGCGGAGAACAACAAGCTTTGCTTATCTTTAGGCACCAAGGCCAAGATTTTCTTGACGTCGTGGATGAAGCCCATGTCCAACATGCGGTCGGCTTCGTCGAGGACCAAGATTTCTACGGTGGACAAATCGAGCAAGCCTTGCTGTTGCAAGTCGAGCAAGCGGCCTGGGGTAGCCACCAAAATGTCCACGCCTTTTTTGATGCGGGCCACTT
>CANGOY010000013.1 GCA_947455585.1 Comamonadaceae bacterium | reverse complement strand
TCATAAAAATAAGTTGTTATGCCAGTTGTTCTGTCGTCAAGCCAAACCGTCGCGTGCGTTGGGCATAGCTAGCCAGAGCTTTAAGCAACTCCGCTTGGTCAAAGTCGGGCCACAGCACGTCGGTAAAGTACAGTTCTGCATAGGCACTTTGCCAGAGCAAAAAGTTGCTAATGCGTTGCTCGCCGCCGGTACGAATGAGCAAGTCGACTTCGGGCATGTTTGCGGTACTCAGGTGCTGCGCCAGCGCAGCCTCTGTCAGCTCAGTCACGCTTTGCTGTGGGTTGGCTGCTTGCCAGTTTTGCACGGCGTGCAGCACATCCCAACGGCCACCATAGTTGGCAGCTACACACAGGGTGATGGCGGTATTGTTGGCGGTGGCAGCCCCTGCGGCGTGAATGCGCTGCTGCAGATCAGGCGCAAAACCTGCCACATCGCCAATGACCTTCAGGCGGACGCCAGCGGCAGCTAGGGCGCTCATTTCTTTTTCGAGGTACTGTACAAACAGCCCCATGAGGGTAGACACCTCGTCAGCTGGGCGGCTCCAGTTTTCGGTGCTAAAGGCAAACAAGGTGAGGTATTTCACTCCCAGCTTGGCGCAATACTCCACCAAGGCTTTGACACCCGCCGCGCCTTTGATATGGCCCACGGAGCGTGGCATGTGGCGCTTTTGGGCCCATCGACCATTGCCATCCATGATGATGGCAATGTGTTGGGGCAAACTGGCTTGGCTTGGTACGGTCACAAACTTAAAGAGAGCGAAATAAAAGGCACGCTACCGCTTTTCGCAGACTTGCAAAGGGCATGATTGTCTAACAACTTTGACAATTTATGTCGCTGTTTTGAAGCAATCTTGTCTTGCACAAGGCTCGTTTCAATCAAACCGTCTTATTCGAAACTATTCAACACTCACATTGAGGTTGTAGCCGTGCTTCTTTAAAAGCGCATGCTTTTTGGCTTCTTCTAAATCTGTCGCCACCATCTCAGCGCACATTTGCTGCACGGTAATTTCTGGCGTCCAGCCCAGCTTGGCTTTGGCTTTGGATGGGTCGCCCAGCAAGGTTTCTACCTCGGTGGGGCGGAAGTAGCGGGGGTCGATCTTGACCACCACATCACCCACCTTGAGGCCGGGGGCTTTGTCGCCCTTGATGGCGGCAACAGTGGCGGTTTCTTCCACGCCTTTGCCTTCAAACTTCAATGTGACGCCCAACTCTTCGGCGCTCCACTGGATGAACTGGCGCACGCTGTATTGCACGCCTGTGGCAATGACGAAGTCGTCGGCTTGTGGCTGCTGCAGCATCATCCACTGCATGCGCACATAGTCTTTGGCATGGCCCCAGTCGCGCAGGGCGTCTAGGTTGCCCATGTACAGGCATTGCTCTAGGCCTTGGGCGATGTTGGCCAAGCCACGGGTGATTTTGCGGGTGACAAAGGTTTCACCACGGCGTGGGCTTTCGTGGTTGAACAAGATGCCGTTGCAGGCATACATGCCATAAGCTTCGCGGTAGTTCACCACGATCCAATACGCATACATCTTGGCCACGGCGTAGGGGCTGCGTGGGTAGAAAGGCGTGGTTTCTTTTTGTGGGATTTCTTGAACCAAACCATACAGCTCGGATGTACTAGCTTGGTAGAAGCGGGTTTTTTTCTCAAGGCCCAAGATGCGAATGGCTTCTAACAGGCGCAGCGTGCCAATGCCGTCAACATCGGCGGTGTACTCGGGAGACTCGAATGACACAGCCACATGGCTTTGTGCGCCAAGGTTGTAGATTTCATCCGGCTGCGTTTCTTGCACGATGCGAATGAGGTTGCTGGTGTCGCTCAGGTCGCCATAGTGCAGCTTGAAGTTGGCGTGCTCTATGTGCGGGTCTTGGTAGATGTGGTCGATACGCTGGGTGTTAAACAGCGACGCGCGGCGCTTGATGCCGTGAACGATGTAGCCCTTCTCTAGCAAGAACTCTGCAAGGTACGAACCGTCTTGGCCTGTGATGCCCGTGATGAGGGCTACTTTGGGTTGGTGTTGTTGCGTCATAGTTTGCTCACAAAATCTTGATAGGCGGCAGCGAGGCCGTTGCGTAAATCTACCTTGGTTTGCCAGCCAAGGGCATTGAGGCGCGAGCTGTCCATCCACTTGCGTGGGGCGCCGTCGGGCTTGGAGGTGTCAAACTCAATTTGGCCGGTGTAGCCCACGGTTTGGGCGATGGTTTGTGCCACTTCGGCAACGGTGACATCAGAGCCGCTGCCCACGTTGATGTGACTTTGCATGGGCGTGGTGTGCTGGTCGTAGGTGGTTTTGGGCAACTGCATGACGTGCACGCTGGCTGCAGCCATGTCGTCTACATACAAAAACTCTCGGCGTGGTGTGCCTGTGCCCCAAATGGCCACACTGGGGGCATTGGCCAACTTGGCCTCATGGAAGCGGCGAATGAGCGCGGGAATCACGTGGCTGTTTTCGGGGTGGTAGTTGTCACCAGGCCCATACAGATTGGTGGGCATGACGCTGCGGTAGTCCACGCCATGGCTTGCACCGTATTGGCGATTGTAGCTTTCGCACAGCTTGATGCCGGCAATTTTGGCAATGGCGTAGGGCTCATTGGTTGGCTCTAGCGTGCCAGTCAGCAACGCGTCTTCACGCATGGGCTGCTGCGCCATGCGGGGGTAGATGCAGCTCGAGCCTAAGAACAACAGCTTTTGCACCCCATTCTGAAATGCAGCCTCAATGACGTTGGCTTGCATCATGAGATTTTGGTAAATGAAGTCGGCGGGGTACACATTGTTGGCATGAATGCCGCCTACCTTGGCTGCGGCTAGGTACACCTGTGTGGGTTTTTCAGCCGCGAAGAACGCTTGTACTGCAGCTTGGTTGGTTAGGTCCAATTCGGCATGGGTGCGAGTGATGATGTAGCTTTGTGCCACGCCATGCGCCAGCAAGTGGCGCACGATGGCAGAGCCCACCATGCCACGATGGCCTGCGACGTAGATTTTTTCGCTCGCGTTAGCCACGGCCATAGGTGTCCTCAAAGCGAATGATGTCATCTTCACCCAAGTAGCTGCCGGATTGCACTTCTATGATTTCCAGCGGAATAGAGCCAGGGTTAGCCAAACGATGCAGTTCGCCCAAGGGGATGTATGTAGATTGATTTTCTGTGACAAGCGTGACCTTGTCACCACATGTGACCTCGGCCGTGCCTTTGACCACAATCCAATGCTCAGCACGGTGGTGATGTTTTTGCAAGCTCAGGCTTGCGCCGGGCTTGACTTGGATGCGTTTAACTTTGAAACGCTCAGCCTCGTCAATGCTGTCGTACCAGCCCCAGGGGCGATGCACTTTGCGATGCAGGTTGAGTTCGTCGCGCTTTTTGACTTCGAGTTGTTGCACGAGCTTTTTGACGTTTTGGCTTTGCGAGCGGTCCGCCACCAGCACAGCATCTGCGGTTTCCACCACGATGAGGTTACTCACACCCACGGCGCACACAAGGCGGCTGCTGGCATGGATGAAGGTGTTGGATGTATCAGCCAGCAAAGCATCGCCCTGCACCACATTGCCTTGGGCGTCTTGATGGCCGTCTTGGTTGACTTGCCAGACGGCGTCCCACGCGCCAAGGTCGCTCCAACCAGCGTCTAGCGGCACCATGTGGATGGGATAACTAGAGCCTGGGCATTTCTCCATGACGGCGTAGTCGACCGATTCGGACGGCACTTTGGTGAAGGCGTCTTTGCTAGGCCGCACGAAAAGTGTGTCGATGGTTTTGCCTTGCCATGCCGCTTGCGTAGCCGTGGCAATGTCTGGGCGGAAGTGCTGCAACGCTTTGAGCCATGTGCTGGCACGCAGCACAAACATGCCGCTATTCCATGTGTGCTTGCCACCAGCCAAATAGGCTTTGGCCACTTCTAAGCTGGGCTTTTCGGAAAACTGAGCCACGGTGTATTCGCCATGCGTGCCCACAGCACCCGACTGTTGGATGTAGCCATAGCCTGTTTCAGGCTTGTCGGGCGTAATGCCCAAGATGACGATGCCGCCATTGGCCGCTATGCGAATGCTTTGTTGCAGCGCGTTCTGGAACGCTGCAGGATTTTGCACAGTTTGGTCTGCGGGCGTGACCACCAAAATAGGGTCTTGTCCACCTTCGGTGGCTTGCAATGCGGCCAAAGTCAGTGCGGGGGCGGTGTTGCGGCCTATAGGCTCTAAGAACAGAGTGGCATTGATGCCCTTCATTTCGCGCAGTTGCTCTAGCGATAAAAAGCGGTGCTCTTCGTTGGTGACCACCAATGTGTTGCCCACCGTGATGTCTGCTGCGCCCAATTGGTTGACGCGCTCCACCGCTTGCTGAAACAAGCTGGTGGTACCCGACAAAACCAAAAACTGTTTTGGGAAACCCGCGCGAGACAAAGGCCACAGGCGTGTGCCAGAACCGCCGCAAAGAATGACTGGGACTACTTGATTCATTTGAGAATTATCGCTTTGAAGCTAGACAACGCGCAGGCTGTCAACCGCCATACGCAGCTTTTGCGGCTGCCCCAGCAAATCAACCAAAACAAAGGCGCGGGTTTCGCCATCGTGGGCGATGTATTTGCCTTCTAGGCCTTGCAGCGGGCCGCTGGCCACTTGCACACTGTCGCCAGGCGCAAACATGCGCTCTAAGGTTTCGGGTGGCGCCTCTTTTAAAAACGCGATGAACTCAGGCGGCACCTTGGCGGGCTGGGGGCCGAAGCTGACCAGCTTGCTCACGCCCAAGGTGGAACGAATAGGACCCCAGTTTTGCGTGGTGTCGTCTAACTGAATGAACAGGTAGCGGCTGAACATCGGCTCAGTGATGGTCTGCACTTTTTGGTTGCGCAGCTTTTGCACCTGCATGGTGGGCAAAAAACAGTCGAAGCCTTGGTTTTGCAAGTTTTCAAGGGCTCGGGCTTCTTGACGAGGCTTGGTATGGACAACGTACCAAGCCGTGTTGTTTGTCTCGGGTATTTCGCTATTCATTGTTTGATAAGTCTAACTAAACTTGCTCTAGCGTTTCGCTGCACGCAGCGTTAAAGTGCAGTTTTATGTTTTGTTTGAAAGCCTCTTCTCATGTCTATTAAAAACCCTTTCGACCCCGCCGCCATGTCTGACAACGTGAAAGAGCAAGCGCAGCAAATTTGGCTGGCTGGTTTGGGCGCATTTTCCAAGGCACAGCAAGACGGCACCAAGGCGTTTGAAAAGCTGGTGAGCGACGGCATCACCATGCAGCGCAAGGTGCACACCACCGCCGAAGAAAAACTGGCCGAGGCCACACACAAAGCCACGCAAGCCGCACACACACTGAGCGAGCGCGCCACCGGCCAATGGGGCAAGCTGGAGGGTATTTTTGAAGAGCGCGTGGCCAAGGCTATGCATGGCTTGGGTGTGCCGTCAGCCGCCGAGCTGAAGGCGTTGCATGCACGTGTGGCTGCGCTGGAAGCTCAGCTGGGCGTGAAGCCAAAAGCAGCAACCAAATCGGCCGCCAAGCCTGCGGCTAAAACAGCTGCTAAGCCCGCAGCGAAAAAAGCGTCCGCCAAGAAAGCTGCCCAAAAATAATTGGGCCATCAATCTCAATTGACAAAGCCCAATTAACCAACCATGGCAAAGAAAGCGCCACGCCGCACCGCAGAGCGAATTTTGGAGGTCACACTCGACCTCTTTAACCGCTTTGGCGAGCCCAATGTGTCGACCACATTGATATCCAGCGAGCTCAACATCAGCCCCGGCAACCTGTACTACCACTACCCTGCCAAGGAGGAATTAGTCACGGCGCTGTTCAACCGATACGAGGCGGCGCTGGACGATTGGCTAGAGGCTGCCCCAGGTGTGCACGACGTAGAAGACGCTTGGTTTTTCATGCACACGCTGTTTGAGCTGGTGTGGCAATACCGTTTTTTGTACCGCGATTTGAACGACTTGCTCAGCAAGAACCGCAAGCTTGAAACGCACATCAAAGACGCGCTGTTGCACAAGACCACGGCGTTTCGTACCCTGCTAGATAGCCTAGAACACGACGGCGCATTGGCCATGACGGTGTCTGAACGCGAAGCCACCGCCACACACATGGTAGTAATGCTGACGTGGTGGCTGAGCTACGAATACGTGCGCAACCCGCGTCATGCGTTAGAGCCTGAGAGCGCGCAAGCCTCGTTGCTGCGCGGGGCAAAGAGTGTGCTGAGCTTGCTGTTGCCTTATGCGACGGTGGAGCATAAAGAGCACTTGAATGCACTGTTGTCTGCTTACTAAATACAAGTTTCTGTTGCAACAAATGCGCGATGCGGAAAAAATATGCGCATTGAAATTGCGCACCCAAATATCATGCATGCAGAACACCACTCACCGAGCTCAAAACGAGCAGCAAACTTAACCTTATCCACCGAGGTTTTAGCTGATGCCAAAGCGCTGGGCATCAATATCTCGAAGGCTTGTGACCTGCATCTGCATGAGCTCGTGCGCAAAGAAAAAGAAGCCAGATGGAAAGCAGAGCACGCAGATTTCATTCAAGCCTATAACCAAACCGTAGCCGAAGAATCTCTGCCACTTGATGCATGGAGAACCTTTTAATGGCGCGGTTTGATGTGTACCGGAACTCCGGCCTACTAGCCAAATTCACACCTTACCTGCTTGATGTCCAATGCGCTTTGCTTGATGGCTTAGACACGCGAGTTGTGATTCCCTTACGTCGGCTTGATAAATTTCCTACCGTGGATTTAGCCAAAGATTTGACACCTGTTTTTGACATTGAGGGTGTTTCGTGCATTCTTGAAACACCCAAGCTTGCAGCTGTTCCGACGCGACTTTTAAAAACGTATGTCATGAGCCTGAGCGATCAACAAAACCTGATCTCAAATGCACTTTATCGCCTATTTCACGGGTATTGAGCCATCAATTAATTGGGGCTGATCCCAATTAGAAAAATTAACGCAGCGATGCCTCGACCAGCTTGACCCAATAGGTGGCGCCCAAGGGGATGAGCGCATCATTGAAGTCGTAGTTGGGGTTGTGCAAGGTGCACGGCCCTTCGCCATGGCCCATCTCACGATGCACACCATCGCCATTGCCGATGAAGCAGTACGCACCCGGCTTGGCTTGCAACATGTACGAAAAGTCTTCCGCGCCCATAGTGGGCTCTTGGGCCACCACGTTATCTGCGCCAACGATGTCGGTCATTACTTCACGTGCAAAGTTGGCTTCGGCGTGGTGGTTGATGGTGGGCGGATAGTTGCGTTCAAACTCAAAGGTACAGGCGGCGCCAAAGGCGGCGCTGGTGTGAGCTGCTACGTCGCGCATACGTTGCTCAATCATGTCGAGCACTTCCACGCTGAAGGTGCGCACGGTGCCTTGCAGCTCGCAGTGGTCGGGCACCACGTTGGTGGCTTCGCCGGTGTGAATCATCGTCACCGAAATCACGCCCGCATCAACAGGCTTTTTGTTGCGGCTGATGATGGTTTGAAAGGCTTGCACCATTTGGCATGCGACCACCACGGGGTCGATGCCGTTGTGCGGCAAGGCCGCGTGGCAGCCTTTGCCGTGGATGGTGATTTTGAATTCGTTGCTTGATGCCATGACAGCGCCAGCGCTCAAAGCGAACTGCCCTTCTTTAAGACCTGGCCAGTTGTGCATGCCGTAGACGGCCTGCATGGGGAATTTGTCGAACAAGCCATCACGAATCATTTCGCGAGCACCGCCACCGCCCTCTTCAGCGGGTTGGAAGATGAAGTACACCGTGCCATCAAAGTCTTGATGTTTCGACAAATATTGCGCCGCAGCCAAGAGCATGGCCACGTGGCCGTCGTGGCCGCAGGCGTGCATCTTGCCGGCGTGTTGGCTGGCGTGGGCGAACTGGTTGAACTCTTGCATGGGCAGGGCGTCCATATCCGCGCGCAGGCCTATCGCGCGCTCGCTTGTGCCGCATTTCAAGATGCCCACCACGCCCGTTTTACCCAGGCCGCGATGGATGGGAATGCCCCACTCTGTCAGCTTTTGTGCCACTAAATCGGCTGTGCGAATTTCTTCAAAACACAGCTCGGGGTGGGCATGAATATCGCGGCGAATGGCCGCGATGGAGGAAGCTTGCTTGGTGAGTGAATCAAGGACTTTCATGTCTTGAGTCTAGCGCTTTCAATGTTTACCTGCGTTAAACAGCGTGTGGAATATGGACGCCTTCAGGGGCATTCATAAAAGCGTATGGATTCAAAAACTGTCGCCGCCAAAACAAGCGTCTATCCACCTCGTTCAAACCAGCTTCATCACACACGACCTGCCATTCGTGCTCAATGACTGTTACTTGATGGTTGACGATCGCGACGGCTTCTTTTTGATCTAGCAAGAATTGAGTTGCGGCAGCAATGCATGCCCCCACTTGGCTACTTCGCTCGGATCCACGAATGAGCATCGCTTGGGACGCTTGCAGACCCGAACGTGATTGTGGACATATATCATAGGCTGGGGTTAAGGCTAATTGATGCCCATTCCAAAAAGCAGCGTGATTGCGTGCGTGATCGTCGGTGTTACCTACCAAAATATTCAAGACAATCCGAGCAAATAACTCTCGCAAAGTGAGTTTCGGATCAACAAAACGATGACGGATGATTTCTGCAAGTTTTTCGTAACTTGCATAGGCGGCCATCATTTCATCAAGCTCAAAGAGGGTCAGCGCAGAGACAATCGCTCGCCTTCTCCAATGGCCGTCATGCATAACCCTATCGAAGCGCTCAATCAACAAAACGTCTTTACCCATTGCAGAACGCAAGTGCACGGAAGCGACATTCAATCCGACCTTGTGGGCTAGGCGCATGGCAATGAATTCAGCTTTGACGACGCTGTAGAGGTCATGACTCGCAGAAAACTTGGCAATGAACTTGTGCGCGCCATCCTCAAGCAATACCTTGGGCCGAGCCCCTCCCAGCGATGTACCGTGCAGCAAAGCCTGATCCAGATCTGACGATAGGGGCACACCCCGCTCGACTTTTTCTGCAGCAGTTAACAGATCCGCCAGCGAGGGTCGCTGCGCTCTCCTTGGCTCATACCGAGTAGCGGACCTCTGAAAATCTAACGCCCCAATTCTGTCTGAACCCGACTCAAGTAAATAAGTCAACTCATCCAGCTCGATCTGGGCAGCATCTGTCCCTTGGATGCCCAACTTGCGATTGATCAATACGCGACGGCCCCAAGCATCAGGCGACGCATCGCGAATGCAGCTAGGCATACTCAAACCTGCGATCAACGCAATCGCACCTGAACGCAGCGGTAGTTCTGGTTCGTACAGTGCAATTGCATCTTGGCGCGCCAGATAACTGCGGCCATAGTTAAACACCAAATGTTGACCTTGCTTGGAAAGCAGTCCTGCCACAACGGGTTCAGTTGCATCTGGCAACCAGATCCAGACATAAGCCTCGGAGTACTTGGGGGTAATCTCAGAAGTCATCTTTTACCTGCTTGCTGCTAGTTCTAACGGCCTTAGGCAGCAAGACCATTTTTTCACGATGCAACGCCAAATGGTCGGCTAATTGTTTGGGTTCTTGCTTAAACAAGGACACGCCGCATATGGCAGCCACTTCAAAGACAACGCCAATGGAGCAGCCTGGATCACCCTGCTCAATGCGCTGGAGCAAGGCTCGCGAGATGCCTGCGCGAGATGAAAGATCTGTCGTGGTCATCACCTTGCTCAAACGAGCTTCACGCACAAGTTGTCCTAAGAGCTCAAGCGCATTTAGGCTGTACTGCGAATAAGAACGTGATGTGGGTTTAACCATGATGACTCATTAACAAAACAATTGACATCATATGACATTTTAATGAGTCATTGGTTTGTATGTTTAGCGAAAAAATCAACTCAAGCTGCTAAATGGGGCCCCTACGCGATCAAGACGCTGCTTGGCAATTTCTAACAAGCCATCAAAGATGAGCGAATCGACCAGCTCAAACTGCACAGACATGCTGGGTGCCATCTTCCACCCTGCGCCGCCGGTCATGTAGCACGCGGGCTCTGCGCCGCAGTGTTGGCGCACGTGGTGCACCATGCGCTCGACCGCGCCTGCAATGGCGTAGGTGCCACCGCTCGTCAAAGCATCACTGGTATTGGTGGGAAATTCACACACCTCGCCCGTGGGCACGCGCAAGCCAGCAGTGCCAGACTCTAACGCGCGCAGCATAATGCCGTGACCAGGCAAGATGAGACCGCCTAAAAACTTACCACTGGCGTCAATGGCCTCAACCGTCACCGCTGTGCCGACCATCACCACCACCATGGGTTTGGTGGCACTGCCGCTGGTTTCTAGCATGCGGGCATGCGCACCTATCATGGCCACCCAACGGTCTGCGCCTAGGCGTGTGGGATGGTCGTAGCCGTTCGTCATGCCAGCCTCTGCGGCGGACGATACAGCCCAGTGAGGAGTGATGTCCCACAGTTCCATTTGTTCTTCGACACGGCGGCGAATGGCCTCGCCCGCAACGATGCAGCCCAGCATGTGCGTGGGCTCGGGCAATTCGCGCCAATCTTCGTCAGCCAAGCGGTCGATGTTTTCTAAAAACACCGCACCACTGCCCAGCAACTTGGCGCCGGGTGCGGGGCTTTCGTACACGCCCCA
The DNA here is from genome assembly GCA_947455585.1 of Comamonadaceae bacterium. GTDB lineage: Bacteria > Pseudomonadota > Gammaproteobacteria > Burkholderiales > Burkholderiaceae_C > Limnohabitans. The sequence goes on along the minus strand of CANGOY010000013.1, from coordinate 5,330 downwards.
TTTGAGGCGGGTGTTGCCCACGTCGAGTGCTAAAAATGTCATAGAAGAATTTGTTGGGTCGGTCAGTTTTGACGCCATGGCAAGCCGCGCATTCGCCAGCCTCCTTGGGTGCCGCGATGTCCGTCGGCATTGGCGTCGCCCTCGAAACCTTCGAGGATGTTGTAGGCCTCAAGGCCCAGCTCTGTGGCGCGTTGGGCGGCGACGATCGATCGCACACCGCTGCGGCACAGCAGCACAATTTTTTTACCGTTAGCGGCGGCTTTGACAGCTTCGTCAAAAGCAGGGTTCATGGCCATGCCGGGCCATTGCTTCCAAGGCACAGACACCGCGCCTGGCACAAAGCCCACCCATGCTAGCTCGGCCTCAGAGCGCACATCCACCATCACGGCTTCGCCCGACTGCATCCAGGCGTTGGCAGTTTCTGGGCTCACGTCACCCGCATAACCATCGGCGGGGTGTACGTGTGAAGAAGGTGAATGGGCAGGCATGAAATGAATGAAGGGGCGTGAAAACATGGGCAGTATAGAGACTGAACCCACGTTTTACGCCCCTTGCGGAGGAAAACCCTAGGAGTTATTTGGTGTGCGGCTTAGTGGCCACCGCCCAAATACGCGGCTTTCACCGCAGGGTCGTTCTTCAACTTGCTGGCTTCGCCGTGCACCGAGATGCGGCCGTTTTCCATCACGTAGCCGTAGTCGGCCACGTTCAAGGCTGCGGCAGCGAACTGCTCGACCAACAACATGGTCACGCCTTGGCTCTTGAGGTTTTCAATGATTTTGAAAACTTCTTCGACAAGAATAGGCGCCAAGCCCATGGATGGCTCGTCAAGCAACACCACTTCAGGGTTGAGCATCACAGCGCGGGCCATGGCCAACATTTGCTGCTCACCGCCCGACAAGGTGCCGGCCAGTTGGTTGCGGCGCTCTTTGAGGCGGGGGAACAAGTCCATCGCACGGTCCAAGTCACCTGCCACATCGCCTTTGGGGCGGCTGCCGGTCAAGCGAGGGAACGCGCCCAAGGTGAGGTTGTCTGTCACCGTCATGGTGGCAAACACACGGCGGCCTTCGGGCGAGTGGGCCAAGCCACGTTTGGCGATGGAGAAAGACTCCATGCCATCGATGCGCTCGCCATTGAGCGTGATTTCGCCCGCAGTGGGCGCGATCATGCCGCTGATAGCGCGCATGGTGGTGGTTTTGCCAGCACCGTTGGAGCCAATCAGGGTCACTACTTTGCCTTTGGGCACTTCCAAAGAAATGCCGTGCAACACGTGGACTTTGCCGTAACCGGCTTCGAGGTTTTTAATCGTCAACATCTCTAATTCTCCGTGTGCGCTTAAGCCGCTGTGCCGCCGAGGTAGGCTTCAATCACCTTCTCGTCCGCCTGCACTTCTGCGGGCAAACCTTCGGCAATCTTTTGACCAAAGTCGAGGACCGAGACCCTGTCGCAAACACCCATCACCACATCCATGTGGTGCTCGATCAAGATCACGGTGATGCCGTGGTCGCGAATCTTGCGGATGATTTGAATCAGCTCTTTGATATCTGGCGCGGTCAGGCCAGCGGCTGGCTCGTCCAACAGCAAGAGCTGTGGGTCCAGCGCCAAGGCGCGGGCGATTTCGAGCAAACGCTGTTTGCCATAAGGCAAGTTACGCGCTTGTTCATCAGCCAGTTCAGACAAGCCCACAAAGTTGAGCAAGCCCATGGCACGCTCATTGGCGGCGGTGTCTTCGCCCACATAGCGTGAAGAGTTGAACGCCACATCAACAAAGTTGCTGTGGAAGCTGTGGTGCAAACCGACCAACACGTTTTGCAAAGCGGTCATCTCGCCAAACAACTGCACGTTTTGGAAGGTACGCGCAATGCCAGACAAGGCGATGTCGGACGAGGTACGACCAACCACGGAAGTGCCTTCAAACTCAATGCTGCCGGCTGTAGGCACATAAATGCCCGTCAGCACGTTCATCATCGTGCTCTTACCTGAGCCGTTGGGACCAATCAAGCCGTGGATGGTGCCGCGCTTGATGCGCAGGTCCACTTGGTTGATGGCCTTCAAGCCGCCAAACTGCATGAGCACTTGCTTGGCCACCAACAGGTCTTCGCCGCCATGCTTGGCTGCACGAATGATGGGGTCGCTACTGGTAGTGACATGTTCCACATGTTGCACTGTGGCGTTTTTGCGGTGGGCCCACAGGCTGCGCACAAAACCAACAATGCCGTCTTGGAGGTAATACACCACGAACAGAATCATCAAGCCGAAGATGGACAAGCGCCAGTCGGTGATGCTGTCGAGCCAGAAGGCAAACGCAGCCAAAGCGGCAGTACCGACCACAGGCACAGCCATGGTTTGTGGGGTGGTGATTTTGCGAGCCACGCCAATGATGGCGCCGATCAACATCAACACAGCCAACACGCTGGCGACCATGCGGAACATTTCCAAATCGTCCAACAGCTTAGGCAGCAACACGATGATAGTGGCACCCAACATGGAGCCAATGCGCGTTTTGCGGCCGCCCATGATGACAGCCAACAAGAACATCACAGTGAGTTCGTTGTTGTAGGTGTTGGGTGAAATGTATTGCTCAGAGTAGGCATACAAGCAACCAGCTAAACCGGCAAAGCCAGCGCTGATGACGAAGGCATAGACCTTGTACTTGTAAACCGACACGCCCATACAGTCAGACGCCACAGGGCTTCCGCGCAACGCTTCAAAGGCGCGGCCCAGTTGCGAGCGCAACACGCGGTGCACCACGAGCAGCGACAAAGCCAACAAAGCGGTGACCACCCAGTAGAAGGTTTGCTCGTCAAACTTGAATCCAGCCACGGTGGGCTTTGGAATTTTCAAACCCATGGGGCCTTCGGTGAGGAAGGTCATTTCGTTGATCAAGATTTGAATGATGGTGCCAAAGGCCATGGTCACCATCGCCAAATACGGGCCCGACACGCGCAGCGCAGGCAGTGCCAGCAACGCGCCAAACACGGCGGTGACAGCAATGCTGGCTGGCACGATGACCCAAAACGGAGCGCCCAGTTTCATGAACAGCACACCCGCGGTGTAGGCGCCAATGCCAAACAAACCAGCGTGGCCCAATGACACCTGACCGGTGTAGCCCACCACGATGTCCAAACCAAACAACAAGATCGCGTAGATCATGATGGTTTCGACCAAGTGGATGTAATAAGGGTTGTGCGTGAAGATTGGCACAAGGGCCAACAGCACAAAGCCCAAGATAGAAGCGATGAGATATTTGCGATTCATGTTTAGACCTTCTTGATCGCAGATTTACCAAACAGTCCCGCAGGTTTCACTGCCAAGACCAAGAGCAACAAGACCAAACCGGGCACGTCTTTGTAGCCGGTGGAAATGTAAAAACCAGTTGTGGTTTCGGCCACACCCAAAATGATGCCGCCGACGATGATGCCCATGCCGCTGGTCAAACCACCAATGATGGCGACCGCAAAAGCCTTGAGGCCCAATACCGCGCCCATGGTGGCACCAGTCAATGTGAGCGGTGCAATCAACACACCTGCAAACGATGCGGTGAGTGATGACAAGGCGTACGAGAACGTGATGACCAAGCCGGTGTTGATGCCCATCAACTTGGCTGCGTCACGGTCGTTGAACGTGGCCACCACGGCTTTGCCGTAAATGGTTTTGCGGTTGAAAAACTCAACGGCCAACATCATCAACACAGCGCCAGCAATCACCAACAATTCCATGGGCAGCACGTTGGCACCCAAGACTTTCATGGGAGCTTCTGGCAGAGGTGAAGGGAATTTCAAATCGTCGCGGCCCCAAATGTTTTCGGCCACGTTTTTAAAAATAATGCCCAAGGCGATGGTGGACATGATCCAGCCAAACTCGCTCTTGATTTTGATGGCAGGTCGCACGCCGATGCGTTCAACCAATGCGCCTTGCAGCAGGCCAAAGGCCCCGACCACAGGCAGTGCCAACCAATAATTGACGCCCAAGGTGTCGACCAAAGTCAGGCCCACCAAAGCACCCAACATCAAAGCCTCGCCTTGACCGAAGTTCAAGGTGTCAGAGGTGGCAAACGTTAACTGGTAGCCAAACGCGATGACCGCGTAAATCATGCCCAGCGCGACGCCACTATAAATAAGTTGCAGCAGAATTTCCATATATGCGCTCTTGATTAAAAAGCACCGCACTTGCCTACACAGCAAGTGCGGTGCTTGGTTTTCTAAAAATAATTACTTCTTGGCAGGTTGCTTGGCAGCTTTCTGACGGATGTCAGAACCTTTTTTGGCATCTTCTGCGTAGGCGTAAACCACTTTGCTGCCCTTGACTTCACCAAACACTGGAATGTTGGCAGTGATGGCTTCGTGGTCGTCGTGGGTGAATGGCTTGTCGTAAGTTGTCACAACGCCTTCCACTTTGGCTTGCAGGTTTTCCAAGGCTTCACGAACCTTAGGGCCTTCAGTCGTACCAGCTTGCTTGATAGCGGCAGCCAACAAGTACACCGAGTCATAGCCTTGAGCTGCTGACACAGGTGAATCAATGCGGTTGTTCTTTGGCTTGAAGGTCTTCAAGTAGCTGTCGATGAAGGCTTTGCGCTTCATGGTGTTGGGTTCTTGAATGAAGGTTTGTGGCATGCGCGCACCTTCACCACCAGGGCCTGCGTTGTCGATGAAGTTGGCCATCGACAAAGTCCAGCTGCCAATCATCGGGACTTTCCAGCCCAGCTTGGTCATGCCGTTGGCGATTTGAGCCAACTCTGGGCCAATCGCGTAAGTCAGGATGGCTTCAGCGCCGGCTTCTTTGGCCTTGAGCAACTGAGCGGTCATGTCCACGTCTTTCACGTTGAACTTCTCAACCGCCACAGCTTTCACGCCTTTGGCTGCCAAAGCTTTTTCCAAGTCATCACGGCCCAATTGGCCGTAGTTGGTGGAGTCAGCCAAAATGGCGACTTTCTTGAAACCGCGACGTGCGATGGCTTCTTCCACAATCATGGGCGCCTGGATGCTGTCGTGCGCGGCGTTGCGGAAGATGTAGTTGTCTGGGAACTCAGGGGCTTTGAACTGCTGAGTCACGATGGAGCCAGTGGCCACGTTGTTGAACACTGGAATCTTGGCTTCTTGGTAGAAGCGCTGAGAGGCCAAAGCCACGCCAGTGTTGATGAAGCCCATGGTCGCAACCACTTGCTCTTTGTTGATCAGTTCTTGAGCGATTTGGACACCACGTTCGTTCTTGGCTTCGTCATCGCGCTCGACGAGTTGGATTTGTTTGCCCAACACGCCGCCGGCTTTGTTGATTTCTTGTGCTGCCAAGCGCACGCCATCGCGCATGCTCACGCCCATGGAAGAAGAGCCACC
>CANGOY010000012.1 GCA_947455585.1 Comamonadaceae bacterium | reverse complement strand
GTCTTCTCTGTGCCAGGCAGCGTGGCCGGCCGAGGTGGTTTGGGCCGGGGCGGCTTGGCGGTGTGAATCATTTGCGTGGCTTTCACCATGTCGCCCGCAAGCAAATGCGGCAAGGCCAAGCTGGTGCGTGTGATGCAGTCTTCAATGGCGGTGCGTTGGTCGGGGGCAGGTTTTTTCAGCACCCAATTCGCAACCTCTGATTTCACACCGGGGTGGCCAATGCCAATGCGCAGTCGCCAGTACTGGTCTGTGGCGAGCTGTGCATGGATGTCGCGCAGGCCATTGTGGCCAGCATGGCTGCCGCCGAGTTTGAGTTTGGCTTCGCCAGGCGTGATGTCCAACTCGTCGTGCACCACCAAAATTTCTTGGGGTTGGATTTTGAAGAAGCGCACCAATGCACCTACCGACTTGCCCGAGAGGTTCATGAAGGTTTGGGGTTCCAGCAGCCACACGTTCTCGCCCTTGACCGAGGTACGGGCCAACAGGCCGTGGTACGCGCGGTCGGGTTGAAGGCTGACCTTGAGGTCACGCGCAGCGGTGTCTATCCACCAAAAGCCCGCGTTGTGGCGCGTGGCTTCGTATTCAGTGCCGGGGTTGCCCAGGCCAACGAGGAGCTTGATCATGTGAGGATTATTGCCAAAGCAAAACGGCCCACCGAGGTGGGCCGTTCAAAACAATCTCTAAACGAGATTACTTTTTCTTTTTGTTGTCGCCAGCAGCAGCGGCAGCTTCTTGAGGTGTAGGTGCCTCAGCCTTAGTTGCCACAACAGCCACCAACACAGGGTTGGATGTGCCAGGAGCCACAACAGTCACGCCTGCGGGCAGGGTAATGTCTTTGGCGTGCAAAGAGTGACCTTTGGTCAAGTTGCTCAAGTCCACAGCGATGAACTCTGGCAAATCTTTTGGCATGCAAGAGATTTCCAATTCAGTGGCGATGTGGTTGATCAAGCATTGGTCAACTTTCACAGCAGGCGAGTTTTCTTCGCCAGAATAATGCAAAGGCACTTTTTTCTTCATCTTGGTGTTGGCATCGATGCGTTGGAAGTCGATGTGCAAGACGAGTTGCTTGAAGGGGTGGTACTGCACGTTGCGCAACAACACTTCGGTTGTTTTGCCAGCGTGTTCCATCTGCAAGACAGAAGCGTGGAACGCTTCTTTCTTCAAGGCGTGCCACAAAGCGTTGTGATCGAGTTCGATCAACGCGGGTTCAGCGGTGCCACCATAGACGATGCCAGGTGTACGGCCAGTGATACGCAGACGGCGGCTCGCACCCGTTCCCTGCTTAGCGCGCTCAAAAGCGACAAATTTCATAATTAACTCCAGTAAGAACCCACCGCGACCAGTGTGGCTCCAGTTTCAAAAATAGGCTGCACAAAGGCAGCCCGGGGTGATGCTCGACGACAAAGCGTCAGCTGTTTAGAACAGCTGGTCTTGGTCGGAGAACAAACTCATGACCGACTCGCCGCTGGCAATGCGTTGAATCGTTTCGGCGATCAACGGAGCCACGGTGAGTTGGCGAATTTTTTTGCAGGCGCGGCCGGCTTCGCTCAAAGGAATGGTGTTGGTTACCACCACTTCGTCGAGGGCATCGCCTTTGGCAATGCGTTCAATCGCAGGGCCAGAGAAGATGGGGTGTGTGCAGTAGGCGTAAACCTTCTTGGCACCGCGTGTTTTCAACACTTCAGCGGCTTTGACCAAAGTACCTGCTGTGTCGATCATGTCGTCCATGATGACGCAGTTGCGGCCTTCGATGTCGCCAATGACGTTCATCACTTCGGACACGTTGGCTTTGGGGCGGCGCTTGTCGATGATGGCCAAATCGCAACCGAGTTGCTTGGCCAAAGCGCGCGCACGCACCACGCCACCCACATCGGGCGACACAACGATCAGGTCTTCGTAGTTTTTAGTGCGCAAGTCACCCAACAACACGGGAGACGCGTAAATGTTGTCGACAGGAATGTCGAAGAAGCCTTGAATTTGGTCTGCGTGCAAGTCCATGGTCAACACGCGGGCCACGCCAGCGGTTTGCAGCAAATCAGCCACCAGTTTGGCGGAGATTGGCACACGGCTTGAACGTGGGCGTCGGTCTTGACGGGCGTAGCCGAAGTAGGGGATGACGGCGCTGATGCGCTCTGCTGAGGCGCGCTTTAAAGCGTCGACCATGATCAGCAACTCCATCACGCTTTCGTTGGTGGGGGCACAAGTGCTCTGCACCACGAACACATCGCGGGCACGGACGTTTTGGTTGATTTCGACGGTCACTTCGCCGTCAGAGAAGCGGCCAACATGCGCTGCGCCAACTTCAATGCCGAGATGGGTTGCAATTTCGGCGGCCAAAGTGGGATTGGCATTGCCGGTAAAGACCATGAAGTCGGGTGTGTGGTTCGACATGATGACGTATGACTTTCGCTTCAAGACCAATGACGCATAAGTCGTCACTTGCAAACCAAGCACAGATGTGCTTTTTAAGAAATTTGGCAGGGGAAGAAGGACTCGAACCTTCGCATGCTGGAATCAAAATCCAGTGCCTTAACCAACTTGGCGACTCCCCTACACAGGTCAGACGCTTTGCAGCGACCAACCGTTAACTTTCACTGGCTGCCCACCCCGCTTGTGGATGAACTGCCATGTTGCTGCATATCCGCATTTGCCAGTCGTGTGGGGCTGAGTCAATCAACACACCATCAGGTAACTTGGCAAACACTGCGCTGCCAGAACCGGTCATGCGTGGGCTTAATCCAAAAGAGCCTAACCACTGAAGTGCTTCGGTAATCTCGGGGCACAGCGCCTGAGCGACTGGCTGCAAATCGTTATGGCCAAAACCGTAATGATTAACAGCGAAGACCGGCATTGTAGCAGTTTCTGTGGCGCGTTGCAGCTCTGATGAGCGAAAAATTTTCGCAGTCTCTAAACCTGCATTGGGTTTGACCACGGCAAAGCGTGCAAACGGTAATTCGATAGGCGTCATTTTCTCGCCAATGCCTTCCACCCACGCGTTGTGACCGCACAAGAAAAACGGCACATCTGCGCCCAAAGCCAAACCCAAAGGCATAAGTTTGGACAATGGCCAATTCAAGCCCCACAAACGGTTGAGTGCGAGCAACGTGGTGGCTGCATCCGACGAGCCACCGCCCATGCCTGCTTGTGCAGGAATGTGTTTTTCAATGGCGATGTGGGCACCCAAAGGCGTGCCGCTGGCACGTTGCAGTGATTGCGCGGCACGCATGACCAAATCATCAGCCGGCAACGCCACATTGATGTCTTCGCGTTCAATCAAACCGTTGTCGCGCACGTCAAAGTGCATGGTGTCGCACCAGTCAATCAGCATGAAGACCGATTGCAGCAAGTGGTAGCCGTCGTCGCGCCTGCCTGTGATGTGCAAAAACAGGTTGAGCTTGGCAGGGGCTAAGACGTTGTGTAGCGAACGCATGTCTTATTGGTCAAGTTTGATGCGCAGCGTCACTTCGGGGGCAGGAGCTGTGCGGCATGCGGTGACTGAGCCTTGCGACGCGGCAGATAAATCGGCCAGCCAGCCTGCAGCTTGCACGTCACGGCCTTGCAGCCAGCCAAAGATGGCTTCAACGGGTAGTGCTGCGCCTGTGGCTTTTTCGGTCAGTTCTGCCAACGAGGTGAAGTATTGGTGTTTGCCACCGTCGCTGAGCTGCACCAAATGCGGCGTCCATTGCAAAGCACCGAGGGTGGTACCGAGTGGTGAGTACAAATCAAGCTCGCCATTTTTGGCATCGCCATGTAGAAGGAAGCTGGCGCTCATCGAAGTTGGGTTATCGCCTTGCACTTGCACGCTGATGCGGCCTTGCCACTCAGGGCTGTTGGCCTGTTCAGCGCTCAATGGCTTAGCCGTGCGGCTGGGTGTGGCGCAGCCAGTCAGCATGACGCCCATCAACAGTGCAAGCCACCACGCGCGCATGGTTTACAGCGCAGGTTTGAGGCGTTGCAGGGTTTCTTGCAAAGTCTCGTTGTTGGGGGCGGTGTCTAGGGCTTCGCGCCAGACTTTGATGGCTTCGTCTGGGCGCTTCATCTTCCAGAGCACTTCACCCAAGTGCGCGGCAATCTCGGCATCGGCGCGGTCTTTGTAGGCTTTTTGCAGATAGCTCAAAGCCGAGCCTAAATTGCCCATGCGGAACTCCACCCAGCCCAAACTGTCGGTGATGAAGGGGTCATTGGGGGCAAAGGTCAGCGCTTTGACGATGAGTTGTTTGGCTTCGGGTAAACGAACGCTGCGTTCTGCCAGTGAGAAACCCAAGGCGTTGTAAGCGTTGTAGTAGCTGGGGTTTTGTGCAATGACTTTGCGCAGCAGCTTTTCCATCTCGTCGAGTTGGTTGAGCTTTTCAGCCAGCATGGCTTGCTCGTAAACCAAGTCGATGTCGTCGCCGCTGTTGGCGGCCAGCAAATCAAAGGCTGGTTGCCATTGGCGGTGTTCACGCAACAGCTGCACTTCGGCCAGCACACGGCTGCGTTGCTCGTCGGCGTTGTTGGCTGGAATTTGGTGAATCAGCTCACGGGCTTGGCCCATCTTGCCTTGGCGTGCCAGCAGCGCGGCCCGGCGCGTTTGCGCTTGGTTCAGACCGCGTGTGCTGGTGTCGGTGGGAGCTTGGGTGGCTAGGCTCACGTAGCGGGCCAGTGACGCTTCGGCTTCTTTGTCTTGGCCCTGCTCGAATTGCAGCGAACCCAGCACCAGCCATGCATCGGCAAGTTTGGGGTCTTTGCGGGTGATGGCTTGCAGCTGCTCTGTGGCCTCTTTGTAGCGTTCCAACTCTATCAGCACACGTACATAGCTCATGGCCATTTCGGTGCCATCTTGTTTGCGCAGGCCCTGCTGCACCAGTGGCTCAGATTCGGTTACTTTTCTGCCCATCAGCTCCATGGCCAGTAGCACTGGGCCTTGCGCCTTGTTGTCAGCGGTTTGGCCTTTTTTGGATGCTTCTAGGGCTCCCGCCACATCATCGCTGGCCAATCGCATACGGCCCAAACTGGTCCAAGCGATAGCACCTGTGGTGTTGTTCTTGGTCAGGTAGGGCTCAAGCGCTTGCTGCACCACGGCGGTTGCACGTTTTTTGTCGCTCACGCGTGCGTAGTGGCGGGGAATCAAGTTGATGGATGTGTCGCGTTCGGCTTCAGGCGCGAGGGTCAGTTCTTTTTTGAGCGCCTCCAAGCTTTCAGTAACATGGTTCAACGCCAGCAGAATTTGAAGCATCTGGCTGTTGGCTTTGCGGTCTTGAGGCCACGCTTGCGACCATGCGCGTGCAGCCATCAGCGCGCCATCACCCGAGCGGGCCTGCAGCGCAATCTCAACCGCGCGGTCATACAAGACCACATCGTTTGATTTTTTTGCGGCGTCTAGCAAGAGTGAAAAACCGGCGGCAGGCTCGCCTTGGCGAAGGTTCATCTCGCCCAACAAAATCTCATAAAGCAACTCGCCGCTCATGGCAGAGTTCTCTACCTTGTCGGTTTCGCTGGCTTGGGCGTTGGCCGATGCGGGCAAGGAACAAGACGCGGCCGTGATAAGCGCAAGGCGCAAGGCCCAAAGACGGGCGGCTGACAAGGGGAATTTCATGTCCGCATCATAATCGCTGACTATTTTTCTTAGCTGCCCATGCCTGAATTACCCGAAGTTGAAGTGACCCGTTTGAGCTTTGCCGACCGCATTGCTGGCGCGCGCGTGACGGGTGTGCGTGTGGGCAAGCCTTTGCGTTGGCCTTTGGGCCTTGAGCCCGCTTCTTTGGTGGGGCGCCAAGTGTTGGGTGTGCGCCGACGCGGCAAATACTTGCTGGTCGATTTGGATGAGGGCTTGCTGCTCTGGCACTTGGGTATGTCGGGCAGTTTGTTGTTTGGCCCAGACCGCAGTGCACCACAAGCCCATGACCACTTCGATTTAGATACCACCCAAGGCCTGCTGCGCCTGAACGACCCACGCCGCTTTGGTGCGGTGGTGTATGCGCTCAGGGAGGAAAGTGCCGAGGCTGTGAAGCTGTTGGGTCATTTGGGCGTAGAGCCTTTGAACGGTGGCTTTGAGTTGGATGCTTTTCACCAGGGCCTGCGTAAACGTAAAACCGCCATCAAGCAAGTGCTGCTGGGCGGCGAGCTGGTGGTGGGGGTGGGCAATATCTACGCCTCTGAAGCTTTATTTTTGGCAGGTATTCGCCCCACCACGCGTGCAGCGAACATCAGCCGACCTCGCGCAGAAAAGCTGCGTTTGGCGGTGATTGACGTGCTGACCCGTGCTGTGAAAAAAGGCGGCAGCACCTTGCGCGACTTTTCTGCTGCCGATGGCAAGAACGGTTACTTCCAACTTGAAGCCCATGTGTATGACCGCGTGGGCGAGCCATGCCGTGTGTGCGGCACGACGATTCGCCGCATTCAACAAGGGCAGCGCTCTACGTACTACTGCCCCGTATGTCAAAAACCATGACGACAAAAAAGAGCTTTGGCGACACCGTCGTGGCGTGGCAAAAAAAACATGGCCGTCATGACCTGCCTTGGCAAAACATGCAAGACCCGTATGCCGTGTGGCTGTCAGAAATTATGTTGCAGCAAACGCAAGTGGTCACAGTGCGTGAGTACTTTGCGCGCTTCATGACGCGCTTTCCTACGGTGGCTGATTTGGCTGCCGCGCATCAAGACGAAGTGCTGGGCTTGTGGAGTGGCTTGGGCTACTACAGCCGCGCGCGCAATATGCACCGCGCTGCACAAGACGTGGTGGCTTTGCACGGCGGTGTGTTTCCGCGCGATTCTGAAACTTTGCAAACCTTGCCTGGCATTGGCCGTTCCACCTCTGCTGCGGTGGCCTCGCTGTGCTTTGGTGAGCCCATTGCCATTTTGGATGGCAACGTCAAACGCGTGCTCACACGTTATTTGGGCTTCAAAGATGACTTGGCTTCATCGAAGGTAGAAAAAGAGCTGTGGGCCATCGCCCAAACTATGCTGCCCCAGCGTGATGTGAAAAACGCCATGCCGCGTTACACCCAAGGCGTGATGGATTTGGGAGCCACTGTGTGCACGCCAAAAAAACCGCAATGCGCGCAATGCCCCGTGGTAGATGCTTGCGTGGCCAAGGCTGAGGGCCAGCCTGAAGCCTATCCGGTGAAAACACGCAAACTCAAACGCACCTCAGAGCAGTTGTGGTTGTTGCACTCTGTCACGCGAGATGGCGATGTGTGGCTCATGCAGCGTCCGCAAACGGGCGTGTGGGCGGGCTTGTATTGCTTGCCTGTGTTTGAAAGTTTTGATGCGTTGTTGGCAGCTTTGCCAGCCAAGTACCACGCGCAATTGCAAGAGGGCGCAGCGTTCAAACATGTGCTGACGCACAAAGATTTGCGCTTGCATCCTGTTAAGTTGACGTTGTCTAGCGCTGTGAAGTTGGGCGCAGCGATGGGCGAAGGGCAGTGGGTGGCAGGGACCGATTGGCCTGCTTTGGGTTTGCCTGCGCCTATTCGCAAGCTGCTAACACGCTGAAAACGAAGCGTTAAGGCGCAACGTCCAGCTCGCGGTGGCGTTTGAGCGTGACCCACTCTTGCGTGAAACGCTTGGTCAGCAATTCCACCAAATACACCGAGCGGTGTTGGCCGCCAGTGCAACCGATGGCCACCGTTACGTAGCTTCGGTGGTCTTGGTTGAGGTCGGGCAACCAAGTGTTCAGGAAATCAGTGATTTGGCTGGCCATTTTTTCCACGGCTCCATGCTCGGCTAACCAGTCGGCCACCGGTGCATCACGACCCGTGAGCGGACGTAACGCTGGTTCGTAATGAGGGTTAGGCAGCATGCGCACGTCAAACACATAGTCGGCATGCACGGGAATGCCGCGTTTGAAGGCGAATGACTCAAACATCAAGGTCAGCTGCGTGGCAGGTGCTGAGATGAGCGACTTGATGTAGCCCTGCAACTTGCTGCTGCGCAATAAGCTGGTGTCGATGATGTGTGATTCCTCGCGCAGCTCAGACAGCAGTTCACGTTCGTGCTCAATCGCTTCGACCAAGTCGCGTTGTTGGTCGCGAATCACGTCTTGGCCGTCTTGGCGTGACAGTGGGTGGCGGCGGCGTGTCTCGGAAAAACGGTGCACCAAAATCTCGGTGGTGGCATCTAAGAACAGCAGGCGCACATCCACGTCTAAAGCGCGCAAATGTGCCAGCTGTGCGGGAACCAAAGGCAGCGAGTTCGCGCTGCGCACGTCCATCGCAATGGCCACTTTGCTGATGCTTTGTTGCTCTTCGAGCTGCACAAATGGCAGTAGCAATTCGGGCGGCAAGTTGTCTACGCAGTAGTAGCCTGCGTCTTCTAACGCGTTCAGCGCCACAGATTTGCCCGAGCCGGACATGCCTGTGATGAGCACCAGTTCTTGTTTCATTGTTTGCCAGTCTTTGCAGAGGTTTGAAGCATTTCGCGCGCATGGGCGAGGGTGGTGTCTGACACTTTTTCGCCACCCAACATGCGTGCAATTTCGTTCACCCGTGCATCGGCACTGAGCGCGTTGACTTGACTTGATGTGCCTTGTGCGTCGCTGTGTTTGGACACCACCAAGTGGTGGTCTGCGCATGCGGCGACTTGTGGCAAGTGGGTCACGGCCAGCACTTGACGGTCAATGCCGAGCTGCTTCATCAAGCGGCCTACAGTTTCGGCCACAGCGCCGCCTACGCCTGAATCGACCTCGTCAAAGATAAGCGTTTGTGCTGTGCCCAGCTCGCTGGTGGTCACGGCAATGGCCAAAGCAATGCGCGAGAGCTCGCCACCCGAGGCCACTTTGCCCACGGGTCGCGGTGTGCTGCCGGGGTGGCCTGCTACCAAGAAGGTAATGCTCTCCAACCCGCTGGCTGTGGGTTGCTCGGTCTTGTCGAGTTGCACCTCAAAGCGGCCACCTTGCATGCCCAAGCCCTGCATGGCTTGGGTGATGGCGGTGGCCAGTTTGGGGGCGGCTTGTGTCCGTGCTTGCGACACTTTGCGGGCTTCAGCTTGGTAAACGGCTGCGGCTTTGTTTTCTGCAGCCTCAAGGGCTGCAAGGTCAGTCGCGGCGTCTAGCTGCGTCAAACGGTTTTTCCATTCTTCGTACAACGCAGGCAATTCTTGCGGCGTGCGTTTGAAACGACGCGCCAAAGACATCCATAGCGACATGCGGTCGTCTAGCGTTTGCAAGCGCGCAGGGTCAAGCTCGGTGCGGCCCAAATAGGCGTTGAGCGAATGCGCCACATCGCCGGCTTGTGCGAGGCTTGAGGCCAGCACATCCACCAGCGCGGTGAATTCGGGCTCCACATCGGTTTGGTCTTGCAGCGTGTCTTGGGCTTTGGCCAGCAGGCGCAGTGCGCCGCTGTCGTCGTCTTCTAAGGCTTGGATGGCGGCTTGTGCGGCATCCATCAACGCTTGTGCGTTGGACAGGCGGGTGTGCTGGCTGTTGAGCTCGTCCCATTCGCCATCATTGGGGGCGAGCTTGTCGACCTCAGCTATTTGCCACAACAAGCGTTCGCGCTCTTCTTGCAGGGTGGCTTGCGCAGTGCGCGCTTCGTGCAGCGCTTGCGTGGCTTGACGCCATTGCGTCCATGTTTGGGTCAGGCCTTGCAGTGTCACGCTCGCATAGGCGTCTAGCAAGCCGCGCACTGCGTCGGGGCGGGTCAGGCTTTGCCAAGCGTGTTGACCGTGGATGTCGAGCACCCTATCGCCCAAGGCGCGCAGCTGAGTGGCGGTGGCGGGGCTGCCGTTGATCCACGCGCGGCTTTTGCCTTGCGCGTCAATCGTGCGTTTGAGCAGCAGATGGTCATCGGTGGCGATGTCGGCAAAGCCTTCGTCGTCCAGCCATTTCAATATTTCGGGTGTGGTGTCGAACTCGGCACAAATCTCGGCACGCGCTGCGCCTTCACGCACCACGCTGCTTTCAGCACGGGCGCCCAGCACCAGCTGCAAGGCGTCTATCAATATCGATTTGCCAGCACCGGTTTCGCCGGTGAGCGCAGAAAAGCCGCTCGACAAATCGAGGTCCAGTTCGCGCACGATCACAAAATCGCGCAAAACGATGTGCTGCAAACTCATGCCACGCCCTCGTTCCAGTGCAGTTTTTCACGCAAGGTGTCGTAGTAGCTCCAGCCGCGTGGATGCAAAAAGGTGGCGTGGTAGTTAGACCGTTTGACGGTGATGCGGTCGCCAATCAAGAGCGAAGCCAGTGACTGCATATCAAAGTTGGCGCTGGCGTCGCGACCTGATACCAAATCAATCGTGATTTCACCTGTGTCGGCCAGCACGATGGGGCGGTTCGACAAGGTGTGCGGTGCAATCGGTGTCAGCACCCAAGCGGGCAAAGAGGGGTGCAACAAGGGGCCGCCTACTGAAAGCGAATAAGCGGTAGAGCCTGTGGGTGTGGCGATGATCAAGCCGTCAGCCCGTTGGTTGGCGACAAAGCGGCCATCGATGGCCACGCGCACTTCCAGCATGCCGCTGGTCGCGCCGCGGTTGACCACAACATCGTTCAAGGCCAAGGCGTTGAATACGCAATGTCCATCGCGCCAAACTTTGGCACGCATTAAAGCGCGGTGGTCTTCTTCGTAACCGCCGGCCAGCATGGCGGTGAGTGTGTTTTGAACTTCGCTCAGTGGAATGTCGGTGATGAAACCCAAGCGGCCTTGGTTGATGCCAATCAGCGGCACATTGTGTGGCGCGAGTTGTCGGGCATAGCCCAGCATCGTGCCGTCGCCGCCGAGCACAATGGCCAAGTCACATGACGCGCCGATTTCTTCTGTGGTCATCACGTGATAGCCACTCAAACCTGAGCCTGCCGCTGTGTCATGCTCTAGGATGACTTCACAACCGAGGGTGTGTAGGAACTGAGCGATGCTCTCTAGGGTTTTACGGGAAGATGGGTTGACACTTGAACCTGAATTCAAGTGGTATTTCCCGAGCAAGGCAATCTGACGAAACTTAGATTTCATAGGCAAATTACATCACTAAAATTCGACAACAGGATGACCATGCTAGACGATCGCGCCAAGTTATTGCTCAAAGCGCTGGTAGAGCGCTATATCGCTGACGGGCAACCCGTTGGCTCGCGCACGCTGTCTCGCGCCACAGGCATCGAGTTGTCGCCCGCAACCATCCGCAATGTGATGTCCGATTTAGAGGAGTTGGGCCTCATTGCCAGCCCCCATACCTCGGCAGGTCGCATTCCCACTGCGCTGGGCTACCGCTTGTTTGTGGACACCATGCTGACCGCCGAGCGCAGCCACATGCAAACGCCTACCTTGGCCCCTGACCAGCCGCAAAAGGTGATTGCCAATGCGGCGCATTTGTTGTCGGACCTGTCGCACTTTGTGGGGGTGGTGATTGCACCCAAGCGCAGCTCGGTGTTTCGCCATATTGAGTTTTTGCGTTTGTCGGACCGTCGCTTGTTGGTCATCATCGTGTCGCCAGAAGGCGATGTGCAAAACCGCGTGCTGTTTACCGAAACCGACTACGCCGCTTCGCAGCTGGTGGAAGCGTCTAACTATTTAAACCACCATTTCGCTGGCATGGCCATTGAGCAGGTGCGCGAAAAGCTGCTGGCCGAGGTGGAGTCGCTGCGCGGCGAAATTGCCACGCTCATGCAAGCGGCGGTGCAGGTGAGTACCGAGGCACTCACCCAAGTGCAAGACGACGTGATCATCAGCGGCGAGCGCAACTTGCTGTCGGTGAGCGACTTCTCCAGCGACATGGGCAATTTGCGCCGTGCCTTTGATTTGTTTGAGCAAAAAGCGCAGCTGGTGCGTTTGCTCGACAGCTCAGCGCAGGCCGAAGGTGTGCGCATTTACATCGGTGGCGAAAGCAAAATTGTGCCAATGGAAGAGCTGTCGGTGGTCAGTGCGCCATATGAGGTGGACGGCCTTGTTGTGGGTACGTTGGGTGTGATTGGCCCCACGCGCATGGCCTATGACCGCATGATTCAAATTGTGGACATCACGTCCAAGCTGGTGAGCAACGCCCTCAGCCACAAGTAATAGCTTTAAGGTTTTGGCAAGCGCACGCCAAACAAAATGCCGCAGGTTACCAAAGCCAAGCCAGCCAGCAGGTTCAGGCTCATGGGCTCATTCAAAAACACCACCGCACCCAAAGCCGATAGGCCCGGCACCAAGGCGGTAATCATGGTGGAGCGTACGGGGCCATAGTGGCGAATCATCACGTTGAAGGTAATGCCTGAAATCACCACCGAGCCTATGCCTTGGTACATGGCTTGAAAAATCATTTCGCCAACTGGCGCGATGGCTAAATGGCTTGGCACCCAGGCCATATATGCGGCGATGGCGTAGGCCGGAATAAAGGTGGTGCAAGAAAATGCCGTGATGGCAATGGTGGCGCGCACAGGCTCTAGCGAATGGCGACGCACCAGCACGGTGTAACAAGCCCAGCAAAAGGCAGCGCTCATGAACAACAAGTCGCCTTTCCAAACTTCGCCGCCATCAAAGGCTTTGAGTAGGCTGGCACCACCGACAAACAGGTCACCCAACACAATGCAAGCGAGGCCAATCGCTCGCGCACGTGTGATGTGGTCGTGTAACACCACGATGGCCAAGAGCGATGTCCACAGCGGCAAGCTGCCAGGCATCAATACGGAGGCATGGGCGGCAGGTGCAAAGAAAAAACCTGAATAGGCCAGCATGGCGTAAAGCATGCTGCCAAAGAAACCACCCAATGCGGTGATGCGCCAAGGCAAGGGCGATAAGCCCATGAAAGAGCTCACCTGTTCGCCAGATTGGCGCTGCGCCCGCATCAGCCACCAACCCCAAGGCAGCAACACGCAGCCTGCGCCAATGATGCGCAAAAAACCAATGTCGAGGGGGAGAAGGTTGTGCGCGGCAGATGCGCGGGCCACCACGATGAACGATGACCAAATGAGCACCGTGACAACCGCAGCGGCAAGCCCGAGAGCTTTGGGGGAGAGTTTCATGCGAGGGATGATAAATCCCTCGCTGATTTAAACCTGAGAAGGTTTAGAAGTTGAAGCCGACCAACAATGCAGCTGAACTTTGTTTGAACTTGACACCTGTCAAGCCTGCGCCATTGTCATCGGCTTTGCGTTGAGTCCATTCAGCTTGAATGAAGTTTTGGCCATACACATAGTGTTTGATACCAATGCCATAGCTCATGCCGCTCAGGTTGCGAGTTGGGTTGCTGCCAGCTTCATATCGGCTTGAATAGGTGCCGAGTTTGCCGTAGAGCAAAGAGTTGCTCAGCAACAAAACGCCAGGTTCGATGCTGATTTCAGTCGGGCCGCTGACAGCCAAATATTCGCCGTCTTTGACTTTGGAGTTTTTCAAATCCAAGGTCGCACTCACGCCCAACTTGGCTGGATAAGCCAGTGCGAAGGTGTAGTTCACTTTGGCCACACCAACCGTGGTGTTGGCTTTATCGCTACCGCTTGCTGTGGTGGCTTCGGTTGAGTTTTGAGCAACACCCATGCTGAGGTTGGCACCTTCAAAGTATGAGTAGCTTGGCTTTTGGGGTTGCGCGCAAACCAGCGATGCTGTGAGCATCAGGCCAGTAGAAATCAGAAGTTTTTTCATATGAGTACCTTTGCGTGGATGAGTTAAGAGAGTCTAAATCCTGTATCAGGGGGGTGACCAAATTTCTGTGGTGTTCGACACGTTGCCGGAGGTTGTGTAGTACGTCCCCAAAACTAGCACGTTGCCGTTGCTTAAAAGTGTGCTGGTGTGCATGGCGCGCGCCAGTGTGAGCTCTTTGCTGCCCGTGCTGACCCAAGGACTGTTCGTGGAAATCGCGCTGGTACCGGCCACACTTTCATCTAGATTGAAAAGTTCGGTACTCATCAGCATCAGAGATGTGGCGTTGTAACCACCAATCGTGAGCACTTTACCGATGGTGCTGATGTATGTGCTGGTGTGCAGCGCGCGAGACACAGACATGGCATGAGTCACCGCTGTGAACGATGTTCCCAATGTGGAAGTTGTCACGTCTAGCAGCTCGCTAGTGGTGCTTCCACCAAATCCACCGGCAACAAGAAGGTAAAACTTTGTTGAATCAGCGTTTGGAACCAATGTCGCTGTGTGCGAGTCGCGTCCGACATTCAACGTGGGGCCATATGACCAGTAGACCGGTGTGGTTGCAGGCGCTACAGCTGTAGCAGCAGGGTCGTAAATTTCGCTGGTTCTTGCCGAGTCGACATTAATGGGTGCCCCAGTTGTGCCTACATTTAAAGTGCCATGCTCGCTGTTGCTGCGACCAACGATCAGCACCTTCCCACTGGGGAGCAGTGTGGCGGTGTGGCCTTGACGTGCCACAGCCATCGTGCCTGCGGAAACGAATGAGGTTGTTGCGGTGGCGCTAGGGTCGAAGAGTTCAGTGACAGTGCCATTGCCTGAACTGACACCGCCACCCGCAATCAATACCTTGCCGCTTGGCAGCAGCGTGCTGGTGTGCCATCGACGCGCTTCAATGAGCGTTGTTTTGGTGGCCGTCCAAACGCCAGTTGCTGGGTCGTAGGTTTCGGCTTTGTTCAGTGCGGTCGCTGCTGTCGTGCCGTCATAGCCGCCGGTGATGAGTACACGACCATCACTGAGCAATGTGGCTGCATGCCCGCGTCGTGCGGTCTTCATGTCGCCCGTGCGAATCCATTTGTTGTTCACCATGTCGTAGATTTCGACCGACTTTTCGACAACACCTGTGCCGTTGATGCCGCCAGCAATCAACACCGTGCCGTTTTGTAGCGCTGTGGCTGTGAAATCGCTGCGAGCAATGTTGAGTAAGCCGCCTGTGCTGAATTTGGTTGGGCCAGATGCCACTTGAATGCGCGTCGCATCTACGGACGCGCAGTTGGCTGCAACCGGCACCACACGCGTGTCGGTGTAACAAACTTTGAGCGTGTAAGTCGTATCGACTGTGGGCCTGTGTACGACAGGCGTTCCAGATGTGGCTGCGATGGCTGAGGCTGCATCTGCGTTTACCAAAATGGCACTCGATGTCAGATTAAGTCCTGCTGGAACCGTGAATGTCGGCGTAATTTGTATGGCCGTGCTGGGTGTCACAGTCCCTGTCGGGGCGGTGCTTAAGCTCAAACTTGCCAGCAGGCTTGGCGGACTTACCACCGTGACGGGCAATGTTGCACTGCCGGTGACCAAAGACGTACGAACAGTGGTTGGGTCTTGGTAAGTTACAGAGAGTGTGTACGTGGTTGTCTGTGAGGGCGTCACTGCCACGGGGGTGCCTGCAACCACGGGTTGGCTGTGTCCGGCGCCTGAACTGTCAGTCCAACTCAATGCGCCTGTGCCGTAGTTAAATTGCGGCAGCACCAATGCAGTGTTACCAGGGTACACAGATGCCCCACCGTCTGAACGCGTCAATGCGATGGTTGGAACTGCCGTGGTGCCGCCAGATGGGCTCGACCCGCCGCCACCGCCACCGCCGCATGCGACGAGCAAGCAAAGGCTGCCAGCCATTAGCAAATGGCGTGGCCAGCGAATGATGTGGCTCTTGAGCGAGCTAAATATCTCGAAGGTCATGGGCGTGAGTTAAAACGGTGAGTGGCACCGAAATCAGTGCCGTACACACATGTTTCGACTTCATGCCTGAATACTTGAATGCCGCCTCGCGGGCCAATTACAATTGCCGCTTCGGCTGGGACGTTAGCTAAGTTGGTTAGAGCTGAGGATTTATAAAATTTATTAGAGCTTAGGTTCTAAATTAATCTTCAATGAGATCAACGACATATAAAGTCGCCAACCCAATAAATTGCTTCTACACCGCTTTCACAGTTTGCTTAATTTTTCAGCAAGATAGCCAAGTTGGTCTAGAGCCTAGAATAACTACGTTTTAAGGGGCGTTAGCTCAGTTGGTTAGAGCAGAGGACTCATAAAAATTGTGCACCGAGAGGGGAAACTGCTCGTGTGAATGACGTCAAATTCGGTGAAAGCTAAGTCGCAAGATATGCCAATGCCGAGCGAAGCTAGGTGCGAAAGCACTCTGAACGTGTAGAGACTAGACGGCGTCCACCTAAAGCTTAGGCAATGGTGAAGGCATAGTCCAGGGAGTAGTGAAAGCTACACAAACCAGAATCCTTTGGTCGACAGTTCAAGTCTGTCACGCCCTACCAACAATGGAAAAGCCACTGATTTCGGTCAGTGGCTTTTTTTTAGAAAAATTTCTCGGCTAATTTTTTTCCAAAGGCCAACACTAGATTGCTGGCGATTGGCAATGATGCGAAAGCCTTCTTCAGCTTCGATTAGTGCTTGTACGTTGCAAGTACTTGCTAAAAGACCGATGCAAAGATCGATAGTCTTTCGGATGTACTTTATGCATATTTGGCATTAGTACCTTGTTACTTGTCTTTTTCAAACCCAATCAACTTGGCAGTAGAAAGAATTTGTTCTCTTTCTTTTTTCAGGCTTGCGGCAAAGTCTGATGAGGTGCCAAACACGGGATCAATGCCACCTGTGATGATTCGATCTTTGGTTGCAGGATTGCGCCGAGCCTCATTGGCAAGGCTTTGAGCGATTTTCTCAACCAAGGCAGGATTCATTTTTGCCGGACCAAACAATCCGTACCAAGTGGTTATGGATGCACCAGGAAAACCCAGCTCAGTCATGGTGGGCACATCTGGAAGCTGTGCAAACCGATGAGGTGTTGTAACAGCCAGCGGGATGAGCCGACCTGACTTGATGTGTTGCATGACAGCTGGGGGGGTAGATTGCCCTAATTGAACGCGTCCGGCCAAAAGATCTATGACCGCAGGGCCGCTGCCTTTATAGGGAATGTGTGTGAGTTTGATGTCTGCTTTGCTCGCGAACATCTCCATGGCAATGTGAGTCAACCCGCCGCTTCCCCCTGAGCCGTAATTCATTTCGTTGGGGTGCTCTTTGGCATAAGCAATCAGTTGTGTTGCCGAACGTATACCTGTTTGACTGTTGGTCAGTAAAACAAGTGGCGTTGACGCAAGCAACGAGATGGGCGTGAAGTCTTTGGCTTGATCAAACTGGTATTTTTGTAAGAGTGTTGCATCAATGAATTGAGAAACGCTCATAAAAGCTAAGGTGTAGCCGTCAGGTGGCGCTGCGTACAGTGCATCAAGGCCGAGCATGCCTGATGCGCCGGGCTTGTTGTCTGGAATCACGGATTGTTTCCAAGCTTCATTTGCAATTTGTGCAAAGATACGAGCCGATGTGTCTGTTCCTGCTCCTGGTGATGTTGGAATGATCCAACGTACCGGCTTTTTCGGATAGTCGCTGATGGTTTCTGCCGATGCAGATTGGCCCATGGCACAAAGCATTGCCAGCAGTGTCGATTGAATAAGTTGCTTTAATTTTGAGTAATTCATATGTTGTCCTTTTTGGGACTGCT
>CANGOY010000011.1 GCA_947455585.1 Comamonadaceae bacterium | reverse complement strand
CTGCTGCATGGCGCCGATGGAGCCCATGCCACGGTAGCTCTTGTAGCTGCGGCCTTGGAACAACACAATTTCACCTGGCGCCTCTTCGGTGCCCGCAAACATACCGCCCATCATCACGGTGCCAGCGCCTGCGGCAATCGCCTTGGCGATGTCGCCGCTGTAGCGAATGCCGCCGTCAGCAATGAGTGGCACGCCTGTGCCTTTAAGTGCCGTGGCCACGCTGTCCACCGCCATGATTTGCGGCACGCCCACGCCCGCCACGATGCGGGTGGTACAGATGGAGCCTGGGCCAATGCCCACTTTCACGCCGTCAGCACCTGCCTCGACCAAGGCCAAAGCCGCTGCGCCCGTGGCGATGTTGCCACCAATGACTTCGATGTGCGGGTAGTTTTGTTTGACCCAACGCACGCGCTCAATCACGCCTTTGCTGTGGCCATGCGCAGTGTCCACCACGATGGCGTCTACGCCTGCGCGAGACAAAGCCTCCACGCGCTCTTCGGTGCCTTCGCCCACACCCACAGCAGCGCCCACGCGAAGCTTGCCAGCGGCGTCGCGTGCGGCGTTGGGAAAGTTGAGTTGTTTGGTGATGTCTTTGACAGTAATCAAACCCTTGAGCTCAAACGCATCGTTGACCACCAACAAGCGCTCGAGCTTGTGTTTGTTCAACAGATGCTTGGCTTGCTCAGGCGTGGTGCCTTCCGGCACTGTGACCAAACGCTCACGCGGGGTCATGATTTCGCTCACACGCTGGTCGTAGCGGGTCTCAAAGCGCAAATCGCGGCCAGTCACGATGCCTACTACTTGGCGGCCATCGCACACGGGAAAGCCTGATACGCCTAGCTCCTCAGACAGGGCCATGACTTGGCGCACTGTGGTTTCGGGGGTGATGACGACCGGGTCGCGCAGCACGCCGGACTCGTAGCGCTTGACCTTGGCCACTTGGGCCGCTTGCTCTTGCGCGGTGAGGTTTTTGTGCACGATGCCAATGCCGCCCTCTTGCGCAATGGCGATGGCCAAGCGAGCTTCCGTGACCGTGTCCATGGCCGCAGAGACCAAGGGCAAGTTCAGGCGAATGTTGCGGGTGAATTGCGTTGCAAGAGACGTGTCCTTGGGCAGGACTTGGGAGAACGCGGGGACGAGCAGAACGTCGTCAAAAGTGAGGGCTTTGCCAAGCAGGCGCATGTTGATAGCTCCAAAAACAGCATTTTACGCAGCCATTTGAGTCCGCTTGTATACAGAGCGTCCTTCATTACATAACTTCACACAGCTCAGGCAAAATTTGTTGAACGACAATGCGTCCGCCCTTTCACACACACCACCCGAGGTGACCCGCTTGCTAGACCTGACTACAAAGACTTTTGCCATCGCCTTGCTGAGCTTGGCCGCTGCGTCA
Organism: Comamonadaceae bacterium; assembly: GCA_947455585.1. Lineage (GTDB taxonomy): Bacteria > Pseudomonadota > Gammaproteobacteria > Burkholderiales > Burkholderiaceae_C > Limnohabitans. The sequence goes on along the minus strand of CANGOY010000011.1, from coordinate 16,019 downwards.
ATGAGCATGGCACAAACAGCCTCTCAAACCTTAAATTTGACAGAGCTGGAAGACATGATGTTCAGCCACAGCAAAGCCTTGCGTGGTGCTTCGGATGCGGTCAGAGCTGCAGGTGCAGCCGTAGACACGGCCCGCACTTTCCCGAATCCAGAAGTGGAAGTGATGAATGGCACGCGCACGCCTCGCCCCAATTCGGCCGGTACAGGTAACTACGCCGGCACCTTGAAAACCATCAGCGTCTCACAAGAATTGGACATGCCTTGGCACCGCTTTCCCCGTGTAGATGGCGCTATGGCGGGCTACAACGCTGCACAAGCCACCGAGCAATCGTTTCGCTCAGACATGCGCGCGCAGCTGCGCATGCGCTACTACGACCTGATTCGTCGCCAAGCCGAAGGCCGTGCCACCGCTGACGACGCCAAAGCCGCTGAAGCCATGCAAAAGCGCATTGCTGTGCGCGTGCAAACGGGTGAAGATGCACGCTTTGAACTTGTCAAAGCTGAAGCCGAAATGCTGAATGCACAAAAGCTGGCCGAATCAGCTGCTTTGCGCATACGCCAGTCACGCGGAGCCTTGCGCGCGATGGTGGGGCCTGAATTGCCAGATACGTTTGCAGTAGCAGAACTTCCGCACAAATTTGCCGCCCCTCCTCCCTTTGAACAAGTACGCGCAGAGGTGATGGCCAACAACCCAGAACTGCAACGCAGCCGTGCCGAACGCCAGCAATACGACCGCAAACTGAGTGAAGAAAAAGCGTTGCGATTTCCTAAAATTGCCTTGCGCGCAGACCAAGACTTGGACCCTGACTACCGCAGCAAGCGCGTCGGCGTGGCAATGAGCTTGCCGCTATGGGACTGGCGCGGTGGGCCTGTGGGCGAGGCAGCTGCAAAGCTCTCGCAATCTGACAACGAATTGGCGTATCAAGAGTTTTCATTGATTCAATCACTCGAAGCTGCCTATCAGCAATACAACATTGCCAATGCACAAACTGTGGCTTTAGAAGGCGGCCTCGTGCGCCAAGCGGCTGATGCATTGCGCATTGCTGAAGTGGGCTACAAAGCGGGTGAAAAAAGTTTTCTTGAAGTGCTAGATGCACAACGCGTGTACCGCGCCGCGCGTAACGAACTCATTTCAGCTCAGTTTGAATTGGCAGGCGCATGGGCTGAAATTGAGCGCATTCGCGCGATTGGCCGCTAAGCTAATTTACGACCGCTTGGCCAGCGGCAAATTCAGCAACAGGTTTTGCGGCTTGAGTTTGAGGCGCTGATTGGCATCCACCGCCATTGCCAAATAGACAGGCTTGCCCCGCACATCGGCCAACATGTCGTTAGGCTCAACGAATTCGAGCTTGAACAAACACAGCAAACGCTCCATGCGCTCAGCATCCACCTCTTTGCCTTGGTAGAGGTCATTCAACACACCGCTGGCTTGGGCGTCGAGGCCCACGTGCCACACCCAGTGGTCGTCGTTGATTTCGCGTTCGGTCTGGATGCGCACTTGCACGCCCAAGAAGTGTTGCACCCACTTGGCCATCACCTCGCACAGCGCGTTCAACGCAGGCTGACCACGGTTAAGGCTTACCACCCAGTCATAACTCTCGCTACGGGGCCAATAGGCGTCTTGGTTGTCGTCGTTGAGCACATCCAAGTCCACGCTGCGCAGTTTGATGCCGCCTTGCTTAAGCAATTCGCCAATCGAGCCAAAGCCGCTTTGTGTGGCGTGACGCTCCACGGTTTCATCATCTGCCGCCATGACCGAGCCATCTTCGAGCACGGTGATTTTTTGGGTGTGCATCAGCATCTCAGCGGCACGCGCTTGCATGGCCGTGGGCGCTTCGCCCAACACATGACGCAACAAAATGTGGGTGATGTGCTGAACCAACAGCGGCGGCACGTCTACGCCCTCGCCCTTGAACAAGGCAAGGTAGCTGGCCTCTAGCGTGGGCAGCGAGGTGATGCGTTGGCGAAACCGCAGCCACACGGCATAGTTGTCGGCGGCGTCTTTGTCTGCCAACTTTTCTAATTCTTGTGCTGTCACCTCTAATCGAGGTTGCTCGACCAAGCTATGGTGCAAAGCCACTTCAGCGGCGCACGAGGTGGCGATGGGTGCTAGCTCTGGGCGCTCCAACAGGAAACGCAAAAAGTCGTCAGTCACCACCAAATGGCCAGCGTCGTTGTGGGTCAGCAGTGTGTAGCCGCAGGTGGGCCAAAATTTTTGTGTCATAGGGATGGATTTAATAACCAGGCTTAGCGCCTTCGCGGCGCTTAGAGAACAAGCCTGCACGGCTCGAGCCTTGTTTTTGGAAACGCTCACGTCGCGCGACCTTGGGGTCGACGGTGAGTGCACGGCAAATTTCGATGCGGTCTAGGTCACGCAGCACATGGTCGGGGCTGGTCTTCTTGCCCCAAATACAAACCATGAAAGTTTCTGGTTGGCTCAGGTCAATCTCAGGGCATTCGGCCAACAAGCCGCTTTGCTGCAAGGCTTGCATCACCGTCACGCCTGCGCTCAATGGCAACACGCGCTCATGCACTACGCGGGGTGCGGGCGAATACATCACGGTGATGTGAATAGGTGTTTGGTGCGTGGTCACGCGACGTACACCTGCTCTGCACGCTTCACAAACGCGTCCACCAAGGTGGCAGCGATTTTGTCGAACACGGGGCCTACCAAGGTGCCAAACATGCTCTCAAACGCGTAGTTCAAGGTCAGCTCAATGCGGCAAGCGCGTTGGGGCTCATGGGTGATGGGGTCGAGCAGCGGGTGGAAGTCCCAAGTGCCGTCAAGGTGTTTGAACGGACCATCAACCAACTCAAGCTTGACTTGGCGACCTTCGATGTGCACGTTGCGCGTGGTGAAGCTTTTGTGGAAACCACCAAAGGTCATGCCCACTTCGGCGGTGGCACCATCGGCATGCGACTCGACCACGCCAGCGCGGTCGCACCAAGGCAAAAACTCGGGATATCGAGCCACATCGGTGACCAGCGCAAACATTTCTTCAGCGCTAAACCAAATAAGAACGGACTTGTTAATGGTTTTCATAGAATGGTCCACATTGTAAGAAGCTCTACTGTCCCCACATTCATTAAATGGCTACCAAAAAACCTGCAACTCAATCGCGCATCGCTGACAACAAAAAGGCGGCGTACAACTACTTCTTCGAAGAAAAGTTCGAGGCAGGCATGGTGCTGGAAGGCTGGGAGGTCAAATCAGCCCGAGAAGGCAAGGTGCAGCTCACCGACGGCTATGTGGTGGTGCGAAACGGCGAGCTATTTTTGATTGGTTGCCAAATCAACCCGCTGCACACAGCGTCGAGCCACGTCAACCCAGACAATGTGCGCACGAAAAAGCTGCTGCTGAAAAAAGACGAAATCAAACGTCTCATCAGCAAGGTCGAACAAAAAGGCCACACCTTGGTGCCCATCAACCTGCACTGGAAGAACGGCAAAATCAAATGTGAAATCGCGCTGGCCAAAGGCAAAGCCGAGCACGACAAGCGCGACACCATCAAAGACCGCGAAGGCAAGCGCGAGGTGGAGCGTGCGATGAAGTCGCGCAGCCGCTAAACGCATCTGTCTGAGCGGTTCTCGCTCAGACTTCTCACATCAACGGTTGGGTTTTCGCTTGAGCGCGTTGGCGCTGGGTTTGCCTGCACCATTGACGCGAGGTGGCAAGCCTGTGTGTTGCGTGAGCACACGACCCTTGGTAGGCGTAGCCGTGCTGTTCTTGCGACGTGCACTGGTGTAGCCACCATCCGTCAGAGGCTGGAAGGTCGGAATCAAATGCTGCTTGCCATTACCAATCAGGTCGGCACGGCCCATGGCCTTCAAGGCCTCACGCAACAAAGGCCAGTTGTTCGCATCGTGGTAGCGCAAAAAAGCTTTGTGCAAACGACGGCGGCGTTCGCCGCGCACGATGTCCACGCTCTCGCTGGTGCGCGTCACGCGGCCCAAGGGGTTGCGGCCTGAGTGATACATGGCCGTGGCAGTGGCCATGGGGCTGGGGTAGAAGGTTTGCACTTGGTCGGCGCGGAAACCATTGCGCTTGAGCCACAGGGCCAAGTTCATCATGTCTTCGTCGCTGGTGCCGGGGTGAGCGGCGATGAAGTAAGGCACGAGGAATTGTTTTTTGCCCACTTCGGCGCTGTACTTGTCAAACATCTGTTTGAACTTGTCGTAGCTGCCAATGCCGGGTTTCATCATCTTGGACAGCGGCCCGCCCTCGGTGTGTTCGGGCGCGATTTTGAGGTAGCCACCCACATGGTGCTGCACCAGCTCTTTCACGTACTCGGGTGACTGGACGGCCAAGTCGTAACGTAGGCCCGAGCCAATGAGAATTTTCTTCACGCCCTTCAATTCACGCGCACGGCGGTACATGTGAATGAGCGAGCTGTGGTCGGTGTTGAGGTTTTGACAAATGCCTGGGTACACGCAGCTCGGCTTGCGACATGCCGACTCAATCTCAGGGCTTTTGCAGCCGATGCGGTACATATTGGCCGTGGGGCCACCAAGGTCTGAAATGACACCCGTAAAACCAGGCACTTTGTCGCGAATGTCTTCAATTTCGCGAATGATGGAGTCTTCGCTGCGGCTTTGGATGATGCGGCCTTCGTGCTCGGTGATGGAGCAAAACGTGCAACCACCAAAGCAGCCGCGCATGATGTTGACGCTGAAGCGAATCATTTCCCACGCAGGAATTTTGGTCGCGCCGTCATGGCTGCCGTTCTCGTCGGCATAAACCGGGTGCGGGCTACGCGCGTAGGGCAAGTCAAACACCAAGTCCATCTCGGCTGTGGTGAGCGGGATGGGGGGCGGGGTGACCCACACATCGCGTGCGGTATGGCCTTCACCATGGGCTTGCACCAAGGCGCGGGCGTTGCCGGGGTTGGTTTCTAAATGCAGCACGCGGTTGGCGTGGGCATACAAGACGGGGTCTGACTTGACTTGCTCGTACGCGGGCAAGCGGATGACGCTGCGGTCACGCGGCGGTACTTTGAGCTTGCCTTTGCCCTGCAATGCAGCGTTGGCCACGAAATTCAAAGGGGAAATGGTGAAGCCAGCTTCGGCTTTGGAACCTGAGGGCGCATTGCCTGCATTGGCGTTGGCTGCATCCGCCACCGCATTGGCTTCCTCTTCGCGTGCACAGGTTTCGCCTTGTGCTTTGGCTTGGTCGCTCACCATCAAATATGGGTTGACATGGGCCTCGACCCTGCCCGGCACGTCGATGCTGGAGGAGTCAATCTCAAACCAGCCTTCAGGCGTTTCGCGGCGCACAAAGGCCGTGCCGCGTACATCGGTGATGTCTTGCACCGGCTCTTTGGCCGCTAAGCGGTGGGCAATTTCCACGATGGCGCGTTCGGCATTGCCGTAAAGGAGCAAATCGCATTTGCTGTCCACCACGATGGAGCGGCGCACTTTGTCTGACCAATAGTCGTAGTGCGCAATGCGGCGCAGCGAACCTTCGATGCCACCCAACACGATGGGCACGTCGTTGTAGGCCTCTTTGCAGCGTTGGCTGTAGACCAAAGCGGCGCGGTCGGGGCGCTTGCCGCCGATGTCGCCAGCGGTGTAAGCGTCATCGCTGCGAATTTTGCGGTCAGCCGTGTAGCGGTTGATCATCGAATCCATGTTGCCAGCGGTCACGCCGAAAAACAGATTGGGTTTGCCCAAAGCCTTGAACGGGTCGGCACTTTGCCAATCGGGCTGGGCAATGATGCCCACGCGGAAACCTTGGTTCTCAAGCATGCGGCCAATGACTGCCATGCCGAAGCTGGGGTGGTCGACATACGCGTCACCGGTGACAATGATGATGTCGCAGCTGTCCCAGCCGAGTTGCGTCATTTCCTCGCGCGACATCGGCAAAAACGGGGCCGTGCCAAAACGGGCTGCCCAGTACTTGCGGTAACTGTTCAGCGGCTTGGCGTTGCGGGGGAAAAGGGAGACGTCGGCGTAAGCATTCATGAGTCGCAAAGTGTAAGGGTTAGCCCCTTCCCTTCGGGTTTTAGGGGCTATCGCCCCTAGCGCTTCAGGGCAGCGCCTGCACCGTGAGCGGTGCGTCCCAGAGGTGGGACATGACGGCTTGCGCCTGCGCCACATCGCCGGAGGTGAAAAACTGCACGTGTCCTTGCTGCGCTGGGTTGGACAAGCTACCAGTATCAGCCAAACGGCGAGCAAGCTCGCGGGCCACAGCTTCGGCGGGGTCAAGCAGGGTCACGCCCTCGCCCGCCACACGCTGAATAGTGTCGCGCAAAAATGGGTAATGCGTGCAGCCCAACACCAAGGTGTCTGCGCCCTGCTCAATCAACGGCGTGATGAATTGGCGCAGCAAGGCCTCGGTCTCGGCGCTGTGCAAATCAGCACGCTCCACCTGCTCCACAAGACCCGGGCAGCCTTGCAGCAAGATGCGTTTATCTGCGCCATACAGCTCAACCAGCCTTGCCACCGCCGAACTCTGCACGGTTTGGCGAGTTGCCAACACGCCCACCACGCCGCTGCGCGTGAGGGCCACAGCGGGTTTGATGGCGGGCTCAATCGCCACCACGGGCAGATACGTTTGCTCGCGCAAGGTTTTGGCAGCCACCACCGTGGCGGTGTTGCAGGCAATGGTGATGCCTTTCACGCCTTGCTCAGCTAGCCAGTTGCCCACAGTGAGCGTGCGTTGGGTGATGTGCGCTTCAGATTGGTCGCCATACGGCGCATGACCCGAATCGGCCACATAGACCAAATGCTCGTGCGACAAAGCGGCGTGAATGGCGCGCAGGACGGACAAGCCGCCAACGCCAGAGTCAAAGACGCCGATGGCACCTTGTAACGGGTTAGCTGTCGAGGGTGAAGCAATGGGCTGGGACATGGTCCGAAGGTGCAGAAGCTGGGTTGGTGTGAATCAACAATCTGCACATTCTCGCCCAGACGAAAGCGCGTGTTACAGCGCAGCGTCTAAGGTTGCCACATCGGGCGGTTGACAACCCACTCGGCTGCAGTTGATCGCGGCAGCAACCAAGGCTCGTTGCAAGGTATGTGGCACACGCTGCGCTGCAACGCTGGCGTTGTCCAAGGTGTCATTCAGTACCCAATCCGCCAAACAACTACCCCAAAACGTATCACCTGCGCCCACGGTGTCTTTCACATCTACCACGGGTGCCTCACCTTGAGCCTGAGCATCTCCCACTTGCAAATATGCGCCTTCCGCACCAAAGGTCAACGCCACGCGTGAGCAACCTTGGGCCATCCAATGCGCAGCTAAGTTCGATGCATTGGTTAAAGACACATCCGTAAACCCGAGCAACTCTAAATCTTCATCACTGGCTTTGAGCCAATCCGCATGTGCAGCCACCTCACGAACCGCGAGCAAATACGCAGGCACATCGCTAGCCACTCGCGGGCGCAAGTTCACGTCTACGCTGATGGTCCAGCCCAAACGCTTGGCCGCAGCAATGACTTGCAACACTTTGTGATGCTCAGGCGGCATCGCCATCAGCGAACCGGTGTGCAAGACTCCCGGCGGTGATGATTCGAGCAACGCAATGACGTCAGCCACTTGGTAGTCGCGGTCAGCCACATCTTCTCGATAGAAACCGTAGCTTGGCTGCCCATTCGTGACTTGCACCACAGCCAAGGAGGTGGGTAAGTCAGAGCGATGTAACAAGCCGCGCGCATGGCTAGCTTGCAAATGATCGAGCAAGGACTGGCCAAATGCGTCCGACGAAAATGGGGCAATGAACCCCACAGTTGCACCTTGTAATGCCGTGGCACATGCCAAGTTGTAAGGACTGCCACCCAAGTGTGGCACCAGCGAGCCATCAGGCTGCGCAATGCAGTCCATCAAGGCTTCGCCAAGAACCCACACTGGTGGTTGAACTAGCGCCGTGTGTGATGCGGCGCTCAAGCCAAGCACTCCGCAGGAATATCTTCGGGTTTCATCGCACCCGTCATCACGGCCACGGTGTCGCTCATGCTGATATTTTTCGGGTTCAACACGGCGGCACGCTTACCCAAACGAGCCACATGAATGCGGTCTGCAATTTCAAACACATGGGGCATGTTGTGCGAAATCAGTACCACGGGCAGACCTTTGTCGCGCACGCGGCGAATCAACTCAAGCACCATGTTGCCTTCTTTCACGCCCAAGGCTGCCGTGGGTTCATCCATGATGACGACGTGCTGGGCAAACGCGGCTGCGCGCGACACTGCAACGCATTGGCGTTGGCCACCCGACAAGGTTTCCACCGCTTGCGTCATTGAACGAATGCCGACCTTCAAGTCGTTCATGCGTTCAATACTCTCTTGCAACATCTTCTTTTTATCTAGCATGCGCAGCACGTTGCCAGCAAAGCCTGAGCGGCGAATTTCGCGGCCTAAAAATAAGTTTTCGGCAATGCTCATGGCAGGTGCAACAGCCAAGTCTTGGTAAACGGTTTCAATGCCTGCACGACGAGCGTCGATGGGCGACTTGAAATAGATGGGATTGCCATCCAAAGAAATGAGACCCTCGTCTGGCACGGTCGCGCCTGACAAACATTTGATGAGGGACGATTTGCCTGCGCCGTTGTCGCCAATGACCGCCAAGATTTCGCCAGCGCGCAGCTCAAAGTCTGCGCCGTCCAAAGCGATGACTTGGCCGTAGCGTTTGACCAAACCTTTGGCTGACATGACGATGTTATGTTGTGTGCCGCTCATGATTAGCGCGCTCCCTTGCGTGAGAGTTGATCTGTAGCCACAGCCAAAATCACCAAAATACCTGTGACCAAAATTTGATAAACCGACGACACGCCCATCAGCGTGAGACCGTTGCGAAACACACCCACAATCAATGCGCCCACCAACGTACCCAGCACAAGGCCCCGGCCACCAAACAAACTGGTGCCACCCAACACCACAGCGGTGATGGCGTCTAAGTTTTCAGTTTGCCCGGCGTTGGGATCACCTGCACCTGTACGTGCCACGCCCAACATGGCGGCTAGCCCGTAGCAGAGTCCTGCCAACACATACACACCCAACAGCACTTTTTCTGTCGGGATGCCAGTCAAACGTGTGGCCTCAGGGCTGTTGCCCACGGCGTACACATGTCGGCCTGCTGCGGTTTCACGTAACGCAAACCAAGTAAATAAATAAAGGCCCAGCATCATCACGACGCCGTAGCTCACGGTAGCTCCGCCAAAGGTGAAGGTGCTGCCAAGCCAATTCATGCCAGCAGGAATATCCGTCACCGTTTGCGAGCCCGAGTAAAGCTGCGTGATAGCAAAGGCGATGTTCAAGGTGCCCAAAGTCACGATGAAGGGCGGCAGCTTGATGCGGGTCACCAACACCCCATTGAGATAACCAAAAGCCGTCGTGACCAACAACCCACAAGCCATAGCAACAGGCGTAGACAAGCCATAGTCCGACGCAAATTTGGTCATCACAATGCCGCCCAAGGCCATGACCATGCCACACGACAAGTCAATACCAGCAGTCAAGATGATGAGTGTTTGGCCAATCGCAATGACACCCACCACCATGACCTGAGCCAAGATGAGCGAGAAGTTTTGCGTGCTCAAAAAACGGTCGCTTTGGCTGGCAAAAAACACGCAGGCCAACACCAGTGCAATCAGCGGCCCCAGTGTGCCCATGGGCGGAAGCTTGTCTTTGAAGGAATTCATACGGTGACTTTTTTCTTTAAAACCTGAGGGGGCCAAACGGCCCCCTCGTGCAAGTAGAGACTAAGCTTTACTTGTTACCCCAGCACAAGTCTGTGCCAGTTTTCACGTCTTTGCTGTCCACGCCTTTCATGGCTTTGGCAGCAATCAGCGTCACGCCGGTGTCGGTGTAGCCACTGACTTTTTTACCGGTCTTGGCGTATTCAACACCTGCTGCCACACCCATGGCGGCCATGCGCAGTGGGTATTGTTGTGAGGTAGCAGCGATCACGCCAGCGCCCACGTCTTTGATGCCAGCGCAACCGCCGTCCACCGACACGATCAACACATCTTTCTCTTTACCAGCGGCTTTGAGTGCGTTGTAAGCACCGGCAGCTGCAGGCTCATTGATGGTGTAGACCACGTTGATGTTGGGGTTCTTTTGCAAGCAGTTTTCCATACCAGTTTGGCCCTTGGCGCGGTCGCCAAAACTGTCAGCCATACACACCACTTCGGCAGGCTTGGCCAGCTCGTTGCTCTTGGCATCGAGTGACGTTAAACCGTAGCCTTGCAAGAAACCGTTATGGCGTTGTGCACCCACAGGGTGACCTGGGAACAAATCGAGTGTGGCGATGACGGGCTTCTTGCCATTCAATGCTGCTTTGGCGTATTGACCAATGAACACACCAGCTTTGTAGTTATCAGTGGCAAACAATGCGTCTGTGGCATTGGCTGGCTCAGTGGGACTGTCCAAAGCGATGACCATCACGCCTTGTGCTTGTGCCTTTTTGATGGCTGGCACGATGGCTTTGGAGTCGCTTGGGGTGATCAAAATGGTTTTGGCACCGGCGGCAATCATGTTTTCCATCGCGGTGACTTGGCCTGCGTTGTCGCCGTCGGTCTTGCCTGCGGCTGACATGACCTTGGCGCCGAGCTTGGATGCTTCGGCTTGAGCGCCCTCTTTCATCTTGACGAAGAAGGGGTTGGTTTCTGTTTTGGTGATCAAGCCAATGATCGGCTCGGCGGCGTAGGCGCTGGTTGCAGCCAAGGCCAATGCTGTCAACATCAATTTGGGTGTGTTCAATTTCATCAAGGTCTCCTCGTTGTTGGTAATCATCGCCGACGCACTTTGCGTCGCGAGATAAATGTAAGATAACTCGACTTACTAAATCAAGTTAATTTAGTTAGTACATTCCCTAGGAGTCAAATCAACAAGAATTTGGCATCCTCCAAGGCCTGACAATATTCACAAATTAAGGACAGATAAGTGCTCAAAGGAATTGACCCCATCCTCACCCCCGAGTTGCTCATGCATCTCTGCGCCATGGGTCATGGCGAATGGGTTGCCGTTGTGGATGCCAACTTCACTGCCGACTATTTGGCGGACGGCAAACCCGTGATTCGAATGCCCGGCCTCAGCCTAGAGCGCGTAAGTGAGGCCGTGTTGTCGGTATTTCCGCTCGCTACCGATGTGGCGCAGCCTGTCGCCCTCATGCATGTGTGCGACAGCGATGCCGCACACCGCACCGACGCACAACAAGCCGTGACCGGCTTGATCAAAAAAGTGGGCTTCGAGCCGAATCAAATAGAAGCTGTGGAGCGCTATGCGTTCTACGAGAAAATCAAATGCGCCAGTTTGATTGTTCAAACAGGCGAAGGCACGGCCTACGGCAATGCCATGTTCTGCAAAGGTGTGATTCTTTTATGAAAACAATGCGTGGGTCCAACCACACTGGCATGCGCCAATTCAATGAGCGCACGGTGCTGCGCGCCATTCGTCATGAAGGCGCCATTCCCAAAGCCGATTTGGCTCGGCTTACGCAGCTGTCTTCGCAAACAGTCTCCATCATCGTTAATCGTTTGTTAGATGATGGTTTGCTCATCAAACAAGACCGCATTCGCGGCAAAATTGGCCAGCCATCCGTACCACTCGCCATCAACCCAGATGGCGCTTACAGCATTGGCTTGCAAGTCGGGCGCAGAAGCCTCGAAGTGGTGGTGACTGACTTCTTAGGCCAGATGCGCCACCAGTGGCAACATACTTACCCCTACCCCTCCCCCACCGAGGTGCTGCCCAAAATCAAAGAAGGCTTGAAACTCATGCAAAAACGCATGGGTGCTGAAGCATGGAAGCGCACCGTGGGCATTGGCCTGAGCGCGCCACTCGCCATGCATCAATGGGGCGACCTGATGGGCAAAAAAGCCCAAAAAGCCATGGTCGATTGGGAGCACATCGACTTGGTAGAAGAAGTGCAAGCCATGTCCACCTTGCCCGTTGAATTTGCCAAAGACACCACCGCCGCTTGCGTGGCTGAATTGGTGCAAGGTTTGGGACGCGATGTGCCTAACTTTTTATACGTGTATGTCGGCACGTTTGTAGGCGGCGGCTTGGTGATGGATGGCCACATCGTCAACGGCCCGCGTGGCAATGCCGGTGCGATAGGTTCGATGCCGATTGGACTGCCCCCTTTGGGCACACGCGCCAATGCAAACACACCCGCGCAGCTGTTGCAACTCGCATCGGGTTGGCAGCTTGAACAAGCCTTGATGGTTGCAGGACACGACCCGCTGCTGGTTCAGCAAGACGCAATCATGAGCGCCGAATTCAGCGCGTTCACACAACCCTGGGTTTCACAAGCAGCCAAAGCCTTAGCCATGAGCGCCACCAGTGCCGCCGCGCTGCTGGACCTTGACGCCATCATCATGGACGGCTCACTCAACCCCAAGCTATTGCAAGCGCTCATCCAACAAACCGAATCCAGTTTGGCGCAATTCAGTTTTGATGGCATTCATCAGCCCCACGTTTTGGCCGGTCGCGTGGGTAACCATGCCCGCGCCTTGGGCGGGGCGCTGCTGCCGCTACATGCCCAGTTTTTCCCTGACAAAGACATCTTCTTAAAACAAGACACGCTGGTTTAAAAAAAGACACGCTTTCAAGTGCTCTGCCGTCGCAAAAAAGCAGAGACAAAAAAGTTAGTAACCATATTGAATAAAACATGAAACTAAGTTACATTCTTATTCATGTTGGAACGCATCAAATCGACTCTCTCCTCCTTAGCCCCCGCCGAACAGCGCGTGGGCAAGCTTCTTCTCTCTGACCCGCGCACCTTCTCGACCTTGCCCGTGACTGAGCTGGCAGAACGTGCAAGCGTCAGCAAACCCACCGTGGTGCGCTTTTGCCGCAGCATGGGCTATGAAGGTTTGAGTGATTTCAAACTTAAGCTCGCAGGCAGTTTGAGCGAAGGCGTGCCCTTCATCCACCGCAACGTGGGTGCACAAGACAGCAGCAACGACGTTTTGGTCAAAGTGATTGACAACACCGTCACCGCGTTTTTGAAATACCGCAACGATGCTTCATCAGCGCAAATCGACAAAGCAGCAGAAGCCATCGCCCTCACCCACAAAAAAGGCAAACGCCTTGAATTTTTTGGCGTAGGCAACTCGGGCATCGTGGCGCAAGACGCTCAGCACAAGTTTTTCCGTCTGGGGTTTCACACCATCTCGCACAGCGATGGCCACATGCAAATCATGAGTGCCTCGCTGCTCGGCCCTGGCGACTGCTTGGTGGTGTTTTCTAACTCAGGCCGCACGCGCGATTTGCTGGACTCATGTGAGATTGCCAAAAAGAACGGTGCCACCACGATTGTGGTGACAGCATCGGGCTCCCCACTAGCCAACGCTGGAAAAATTCACCTCGCGGCGGACCACCCCGAGAGTTACGAAAAATTCAGCCCCATGGTGTCGCGCTTGCTGCACCTGATGATCGTCGACGTATTGGCCACAGCCGTGGCACTGCGCATTGGCAGCACGCAGCTGCAACCCATGCTGCGCAACATGAAACAAAACCTACTTAACAAACGTTACTCATGACACACCCCAACCCACCAGCAGGCACGCTGGACATCGTGATTTTTGGCGGCGCTGGCGATTTGTCGTTCCGCAAACTCTTGCCCGCGCTTTATATGGCGCATTTGCACGACAAGCTTGATGCATCGGCGCGCATCATTGCTGTAGGTCGTCAAGACTGGACACGCCAAGAGTATTTAGATTTCATCGACAAAAACTCACCCGCGTTCATCGAAAAAGACGCCTTCACCTCTGACGATTGGCAAAGCTTTTTAAACCGCTTGGCCTACGTGAGCATGGACGTCACCAACGCCAACGACTTCAAAAAACTCAAAGACTTGTGTGCCTCACCTGCATTGCGCGTGTACTACCTAGCCACCGCACCTAGCTTGTTCACACAAATTTGCGCGCACCTATCGGGCGCAGGTTTGGTGGATGCGCAGTCGCGTGTGGTGCTTGAAAAGCCCTTGGGCACCGACCTCGCCTCAGCCCGCGACATCAACACCCATGTGGCCCGTTACTTTGACGAGCAACAGATTTACCGTATCGACCATTACCTTGGAAAAGAGACGGTACAAAACCTCATGGTGCTGCGCTTTGGCAATGCTATTTTTGAGCCACTGTGGCGTGCACCGTACATCAAGAGCGTGCAAATCACCGTGGCCGAAAGTGTGGGCGTGGGAAGCCGCGCAGGCTTTTATGACGGCGCAGGTGCGATGCGCGACATGGTTCAAAACCACTTGTTGCAGCTCTTGTGCATCGTTGCTATGGAGCCGCCCATTTCTCTGGGCGCAGACGATGTGCGTGATGAAAAGCTCAAAGTGTTGCGCTCGCTGCGCAAGATGGATTTGACCGACATCAAACGCGACACCGTGCGCGGCCAATACACCGCAGGTGCATCAGAGGGCGCAGCCGTCAAAGGCTATTTGGAAGAAGACAACGTGCCCGCCAACAGCCGCACCGAAACTTTCGTAGCCCTACGCGCCCACATCAACAACGCACGTTGGGCCAATGTGCCCTTCTTCTTGCGCACGGGCAAACGCATGCAGCGCCGTGAATCGCAAATCATCATCGAATTTGCAGACCAACCGTTTTCTATCTTTGGCTCTAGCGCACAGCAAGAGCCGAATCGACTCATCATCACACTGCAACCTGAAGAGTCGATTCAACTTGAGATGATGGTCAAAGAGCCAGGCACGGGGATGAATCTGCACCCCGTGAAGCTCGGCCTTGACTTGCAACAGTCATCCGACAAACGCCGAGCCGAAGCGTATGAGCGTTTGTTGATGGACGTCATCAAAGGTCGCCTCACGCACTTCATGCGCCGTGACGAATTGGAAGCAGCATGGATGTGGGTCGAACCCATCATCAACGGCTGGGCCGAGTTGGACGACAAGCCACGTGCTTACTCTGCAGGTAGCTGGGGGCCAGCGGCTTCGTCGGCCTTGATGGCACGCGAAGAACTGTCGTGGTTTGAGGAAGCCTAATGACCAGCACTTGGCATCCTGAATCACGCGGCTCGTTGACGGTACACACCGTCGGCCATGCTGAGCTGAATGTGCGGTTGGCACAAGACATCGCGCAGCGTTTGGCTGCCGCCATTCAAGCGCGCGGTTTGGCGGTGCTCAGTTTGTCAGGCGGCAAATCTCCTGTGGCGTTGTTTGAAGCCTTGCGTGTGATTGACATCGACTGGTCGCGTGTGCGCATCACCTTGGTGGACGAGCGTTGCGTGCCATGCAGCCACCCCGACAGCAATGCGCTGTTGGTGCAAACCCATTTACTGCAAGACCTCGCAGCCAAAGCGCAACTGGTGTTCATGGTGACGAGTGCCACTGAACCTTTGGGCGCCCCCACAGAACAAGCCAGAGCCGCGGGCATGGCCCTGAGTTCAGCAGGTATTGCCGATGTGTTGGTGCTGGGCATGGGCGCTGACGGCCATACAGCCTCATTGTTTCCAGAGGCCCCCAATTTGGCTGACGCACTAGACATGGGCAATACGCAAACCTGCGTAGCCATGGCATTGAAGAACCCGCCCGCTAATGCACCGTATGCGCGCATCACGCAGACCTTGGCGCAAATTCTGTCGGCACGCCACATCGTGTTGCCGCTCACGGGCACCGACAAATTCAACACCTTGCAGCAAGCTTGGAATCAAGCCACACCTGCACTGCCTATTTCATTTGTGTTGCAACAAACCCAAACGCCAGTAGCGATTTGGCTTGCCAACTAAGACCTCTTTGTTGAGACCTCACTGATATGACCACACATCTACACCCCACTCTCGCAGTGGTCACCGCACGCATTGAGCAACGCAGCGCCAAAACACGCCAAGCCTATCTAGAGGTGCTAGCCAAAGCCAAAAAGCCTGGCCCGTATCGCGGCGGCATGGGCTGCGCCAATGCCGCGCACGCCTATGCGGCCATGCCTGCCAACGACAAACTGGTGTTGCGCCAAGAGCGTCAACCCAACGTTGGCATCATCACCGCCTACAACGACATGCTCTCGGCGCACCAACCGTATGAGCACTACCCAGAAAAAATTCGCGCCGCCGCTCGTGCTG
>CANGOY010000010.1 GCA_947455585.1 Comamonadaceae bacterium | reverse complement strand
ACGTCCGCAGTAATCTGTTCTACTTTAATTTATACACCAGCAGCAACACGATACTGTTTGCCACCGGTTTTTATGACCGCGTACATGTGAGACCTCTAGATAAGAATCTATTTGGATATCTACGGACGGATTTCCGCAGAGCCAAAAATTATAGCAGCGATTAGGCAAGTGCGCCAATCCCTATAATCCGACGGCATTTCAACGCTTTTCGTTCCCTATTTTTTAGTCACGCTTTGTCCACAACCACCTCCAACCCCCTAGCCCTGATTGCTGCCGATATGGCAGAAGTTGACCGCGTCATCGCGCAACGCTTGGACTCTGGCGTGCCGTTGGTGGGCACCGTGTCGCAGTACATCATCTCGGCCGGCGGGAAGCGCATTCGCCCTGCCCTGCTCTTGCTCATGGCCGGCGCCTTGGGCTACACAGACGCGCAGCGCCACAACTTGGCTGCCGTGGTGGAGTTCATCCACACCGCTACGTTGCTGCACGACGACGTGGTGGACGAATCCACCTTGCGCCGTGGTCGCCCCACCGCCAACGAATCGTTTGGCAACCCAGCCAGCGTATTGGTGGGCGACTTTTTATATTCCCGCGCTTTCCAAATGATGGTCGATTCCGGCGAAATGCGCGTCATGGAAGTGCTGGCCGAAGCCACCAACGTGATTGCCGAAGGCGAAGTGCTGCAATTGATGAACATGCACGACGCCTCGCTTGACGAAGCTGGCTATCTGCGCGTGATTCGCTCCAAAACAGCCAAGCTCTTTGAAGCCAGTACACGCCTGGCAGCTATCTTGGCCAAATGCACACCCGAAGTTGAAGCCGCCTGCGCTGACTATGGCCAAGCCCTGGGCACTGCCTTTCAAGTCATTGACGATGTACTCGATTACGACGGTGACGCCAAAGAGCTCGGCAAAAACCTTGGCGACGATTTGCGTGAGGGCAAAAACACCTTGCCACTCATCATCGCCATGCAGCGCGGCACGCCCGCACAACGCCAAACCATCCAAAGCGCCATTGAAAACGGCGAAATGGATGCGCTCACTGACATCGTGGCAATTGTGCGCAGCACAGGCGCACTGGATGCCACACGCGCCGCCGCCAATGCAGAAGCCGAACGAGCCATTGCTGCGCTGAATATCTTGCCAGCCAGCCCTTACCGCGATGCCATGCACGCCCTAGCTGCGCAGCTGCTAGACCGCCGTCACTAAACTACAGATTCCGAATGCACGATTTAGACAAACCCTATACCGACAGCATTCAGCAATGGGATATTGCTTGCGATTGCTTCAAAGCAGAATTTAAATTCAATCCAAACGAAATTGTCACCATCGACACAATTCGTGAGATGTTTGCCGAAATTGTGGATGGCCACGAGTTATCGCAAAACGCGTCCATCTCTTTGATGTTTGCTTTGTATTTCTTGGGCTATGTGACGCTGCTCGAAATCATGAAAGCCAAAGATGAGACGTTTGAAATCGGCGACATGAGTGATTTTTATTTGATACTCGACCGGGCTGACCAGTGGGCACATCAATCAAACGACGCAACAACATTGGCAATGGCTGCCGCCCCCATTATTCAAGCCACCCAAAAAATAATGCAGAAACTAAATCTGGTGCGCTAATTACTGCGCACCAGATATTTATTCTTCTACCAATTTACAGGGCATTTTGATGCCCTTTTCTTCGCGTTTTTCTTCGCAATAACGCATGGCACGGCGCTCGCCCTCGGCTGACATTTTGATGTGAATTGAACAGCGAAATGCCATTTTTTCGCCATCAGAGTGGCTGTCGAAAGCTGTTGCGCAATGACTCATTTGATCCATTTCAGGCTTGAGCTCTTTCCAAACTGAGCGCAACGGGTCTGGCAACTCACTCAATTGAATTGAGGGGTATGGGCCAATCGGTTTTGCCATTACGGCAAAACCGACCAGTGCCAAGACGTAAACCAAGTATTTAAAACGATTCATGATTCAATCTCGGCGAAAAGTTAATTAGGCAGCAACTGCTGTCGATTGAGCAATCAAAGCCGAATCTAAAGTTCCTGCAGCTTTCAATGCTTGCACCCAAGTTGGTGAAACGCCGCGGCCAGTCCATGTTTGTTCAGAGTTGGCTGGGTTGCGGTACTTAGGGGCCACTTTCTTACCAGCCAATGCACCTTTTTTAGCTGCCTTCGGGGCCTTGGCCGTTTTGGCAGGCTTGCCTGAGCTCAGCGCTTTGGCGATATCAGAAGCTGTCAAGCCAGCTTCTTTAGCCATATTGACGATTTGAGCCAATACTTTGTCATGTGACTTGGATTTCAAAGCCTGCTCTTTTTTGTCCAAAAGTTCGCGCTGTTTACGAATAGCGGCGAGTTGGTTTGCGACGGTGGTACGTGCCATGTGAGATATTCCTAGTTAATATGTTTCTAAAACAGGCTTATTTTAAACATACTCTGAAAAAATAAAAAGCCCGCAATTGCGGGCTTTTTATTAATTTGATTTGAATTTAATATTAATTCAAAGCATCTTTCAAACCTTTACCGGGCTTAAAGCGTGGCACCTTGGCTGCTTTGATTTTCAAAGCAGCGCCAGTACGTGGATTGCGACCAACACGTGCAGCACGCTTGCTGACGCTGAAAGTACCAAAGCCAACCAAAGTCACGGTGTCGCCTTTTTTGAGGGTCTTTTTGACCGCTTCAATGATGGAAGCGAGTGCGCGTGTGGCGGCTGCTTTAGAAATGTCAGATTTAGCTGCGATGTGTTCAATCAGTTCGGTCTTGTTCACGTTGTTGTTCCTATTGTTAATTTGGTTACCAGCAGTGCTGATTCTGTCAGTTTACTTAATTTATCGCACTTAGAAAATACGCCAATTGGCGTATATCAACATAGGCAAGGAAACTGAAATTTTGTGGCGTTGACTGCCACACAACACAAACAAAACAACAAAAATTCCTCTTTCCTTCGATGAGGACAACCATGGCGACACAACCCGATTCAGCAGTCAAAACACTGGATGACATCATGCACGACGCGCTGGTGAGACTCGCGTCTGATGTGCATTTTGAAAGTGGCGAAGTGATATTTCGAATTCGCTTTCGAATAGATGGTTTGCTGCATGTCGCGGCAA
This sequence comes from Comamonadaceae bacterium, assembly GCA_947455585.1. Lineage (GTDB taxonomy): Bacteria > Pseudomonadota > Gammaproteobacteria > Burkholderiales > Burkholderiaceae_C > Limnohabitans. The sequence continues at coordinate 14,438 of CANGOY010000010.1, read as the reverse complement.
CACCGCCGATGCATTTAAGGGACGCCATCGTGTCACGACTCAAAGTGATGGCGCGCATGGATATCGCCGAAAAACGCGTGCCTCAAGATGGCCGCATCCAATATCCTTACATGGGTCAAACCATTGATTTGCGAGTGAGTTCGTTACCTACGCTACATGGCGAAAAAATCGTTGTACGTATTTTGAAGCCCAACAATGAGCGTCCTGGACTTGCTGCATTGGGATACGAACCCGACGACTGCGAAAAGTTAATACAAGCCATCGGCAGGCCCCACAGGCTCCGGGAAGACCTTATCGCTTTACGCCTGCCTAGAATTATTAAATCGTACGGAAGTGAATATCTCGACCATCGAGGCCCCCTCAGAAATACATCTGCCAGGCGCCAATCAGGTCAATGTGAATGACCGAGCGGGGCTGACCTTCGCCAGCACACTGAGAGCACTTCTTCGCCAAGACCCAGATGTCATCATGGTGGGGGAAATCCGCGATTTAGAAACCGCAGAAGTCACAGTTCAAGCCGCTCAAACAGGTCACTTGGTTCTGTCCACACTACACACCAATGACGCGCCAAGCGCCTTAGCACGTTTACGTTATATGGGCGTAGCAGCATTCAACGTTGCGGCGAGTGTGAACTTTATTACAGCCCAACGCTTGGTGAGGCGTTTATGTGAACGGTGCAAGCAGCCCATGAGTGCTGAGCAAACCGCTTTGTTTCTCAACAACCTCAATACACAAGATATCCAAGCACTGCCGCACGATGCTCGCCTATCTGCAAAACCGCACCAAGCGGTTGGCTGCGAATCGTGTGACAAGGGCTACAAAGGACGTGTGGGCATCTATCAAGTCATGCCCATGAATGACACCATGCAAACGCTCATCATGCATGACAGCGATACGCGCACATTGGCTGCACAAGCGGCTCAAGATGGTGTTCGTACGCTACGCCAAGCGGGCTGGCTCAAAGTGTTGCAAGGTGTCACATCGGTAGAAGAAGTGATGACGCACACACACCATGGCTAAACATCTTTATGCATGGCGTGGCAACGACCGCCAAGGACAACAAGTCAACGAGGAAATTGTTGCCGACAACCAGCGCCATGTACAAGAACAGCTGAGCGCTCAACGCATTCGGACCACGCACATACATTGGAAATTTCAACTCTCAGCGTTGCTAAAACACACAACCAAACGCGACATCCCTAGACGTGACATCACCCGACTCACACGGCAACTTGCGACCTTGTTGCATTCAGGTGTTCCACTGTTACAAGCGCTTCAGATTCTCAACCGCGGTGAAGCGCCATCGGCACTGAAAACATTGATTCTGGATGTGCATGCACAAGTCGAAGCGGGCATTGCGTTGAGCCAAGCCTTACAGCGACACCCTGAATTCGATGCGCTGTATTGCAACCTAGTCGCAGCTGGGGAAGTCTCTGGGATGCTCGACACGATGCTTGAACGACTCGCGCAACACCTTGAAAAAACTGAAGCGTTGCGCGCCACATTACGCTCCGCACTCATCTACCCCTGTGCCGTTTTATCGTTTGCAGGCGTCGTTTTGACACTCATCTTGATTTTCGTTGCACCAGCTTTTCAAAATATTTTTTCATCATTCGGCGCAGAATTGCCATGGCTCACACGCATGGTCATTCAAGCCAGCGAAGGCCTACAACACTACGGCGTCGCAACCATGGTTTGCATCGTTGCGACGGGGTGGTGGCTGAACTGGCGTATGCGAAAAAACACAACATGGCAACACCATCTACATAAGCTGTGTTTACAAGCGCCTATCGCGGGACCTCTCATACGCCATGCATGCGCTGCACGCTGGACTCGCACATTGGCGACCCTCTTTTCAGCAGGACTCCCCCTCACCGATGCACTGTCGTCCGTCAGCGGTGTGACTGGCAATCTGTTATTTCAAGCAGCCACGCACAACATCCAAATACAGTTGCTACAAGGCACCTCACTCTCGCAAGCGCTAGAACATGCCGGCAACTTATTCCCACCCATGGGGGCTCAAATGTGCGCCATCGGTGAAGAGTCAGGCGCTCTCGACCACATGCTGACAAAAACAGCCGAGCATTACGAACGAGAAGTCGACAATACCGTTGCGCGACTGTCTACACTCTTAGAACCCTTCATCATGGTGGTGTTGGGTTTGCTGATTGGCGGCTTGGTAATGGCTTTGTATCTTCCAATTTTTCAACTGGGACAAGTGGTATGACATGGGACATGGCCCTGGTGCTTGGGTTGGGTTTGATCATTGGCAGCTTTGTGAACGTATTGATCCACCGCTTGCCACGCATGATCATGGCCGAACATACCTGTGAAGGCGACGCGCCACGCTACAACTTGAGCTGGCCCGCCTCACACTGCCCACATTGCCAAACACCACTCAAGGTGTGGCACAACATCCCCATTCTTAGCTATGTCTGGCTCAAAGGCCGCTGTGCCTTTTGCCAGCAAGCGATCAGCGCGCGATACCCCACCATCGAACTCGCCACGGCTTTGATTTGGAGCGCCTGCACGTGGCGCTGGGGCTTCAATGTGACAGCCATCTGCTGGGCGAGTTTCGCCACTGTGCTACTGACCTTGTCAGTCATCGACTGGCAAACCACCCTGCTGCCCGATGACCTCACGCAAGCCTTGGTCTGGGGCGGCTTGGTCGCCAGCGCACTTGATTGGTTACCACTGTCGTTGCATCAATCCGTTTGGGGTGTCGTGGCTGGTTACAGCTCGCTGTGGACCATTGCCACGCTGTTCGAGCGCATCACAGGCAAACAAGGCATGGGTGCGGGAGACTTTAAGCTGCTAGCGGGCTTAGGCGCTTGGCTTGGGCCATTGGCATTGATGCCTTTGGTCATCCTGGCCAGCATAAGCGGCATAGCTGTCGCCTTATTCCTCAAATTCACGCACCATTTACGGGAAGACGGGTATGTGCCCTTCGGCCCCTGCTTAGCGGCATCAGGCATATTGATAGCAGCCATCGGCATCGCCCCCATCGCCGCTTGGATGGGGTGGGCATGGGTTGCATAAACTTGACATCATGAGCTCTCAATCTAAACCACTTCGCATCGGTTTAACTGGCGGCATTGGCTGCGGGAAAAGCACGGTTGGCACGATGCTAATGGCTCGTGGTGCAGCCATCATCGATGCAGACGCTATTGCGCGCAGCGTCACCGCACCTCACGGGTTTGCAATGCCAGCGATTGCGCAAGTTTTTGGCAGTGAGTTTTTAGATGCGCATGGCGCGCTCGACCGCGAACGCATGCGCGCTTATGTGTTCGCTCATGCGCAAGCCAAACAGACCTTGGAAGCCATCATTCACCCGCTGGTAGCGCAAGAAACTCAACGTCAGGAACAGCTGGCGACCGATGCCGGCTATCACACCGTCGTGTTTGACGTGCCGCTGTTGGTGGAATCAGACCGCTGGCGAACACGCGTCGACCGCGTGCTAGTGGTCGACTGCTTGGTAGAAACACAAATCCAGCGCGTGATGGCACGCAATGGGTTCAACCGCGACACGGTTGAAAAAATCATCGCCTCGCAAGCGACGCGTACGCGCCGACTCGCTGCTGCTGACTGGGTGATTTATAACGACCAGCTCTCACTCGAGGTGCTGCAAAAACTGGTCTCAGCTTTACTCTGAGCGACCATTCACAGTAGGTTGAAAAGGGCGGCAAGAGGTTATGATTACTGTAATAACTATCGTCCACCCCTGACCTGCTTTTTCGCGTGATTCTGTACGAACATCCCTTCAACGAACGTGTGCGCACTTACCTGCGCTTGGAACACCTGTTTCAGCGTTTTGAAGAACTCACGACACGCGACCACCCGGTCGACAACCACTTTGCGCTCACCACTTTGTTTGAATTGGTCGAAGCTGGTGGACGCACCGACCTCAAGTCAGACGTGCTCAAAGACTTAGAGCGTCACAAACAACAGTTCAACTCCTTGCGCGGCAATCCTTCGGTGTCTGAATCGGCATTGCAGCAATTGCTCGACAACATCGACCATTGCTTCACTGGCCTCAACGGTGCAGTGGGCAAGATTGGTCAAAACATCACCGAAAACGAATGGCTCACAGCATTGCGTAACCGCGCTGCCATTCCGGGTGGCACCTGCTGCTTTGACTTGCCTGCGTATCACGCGTGGCAACAGCAAAGTCCAGATGTGCGCCGTGCCGATATCTTGCGTTGGTTCGAAGTGTTCCAGCCCATGAAAGCCTCGGTCAACCTGCTGCTCTCGCTGATGCGCGACACAGGTACCACCCAAAAAATGATGGCCATGGGCGGCCAATTTCAACAGTCGTTGGCACAAGGCAAGTTCCAACTCATGCGTGTGGCGATTGACCCCGCACTGGGCTTCATCCCCGAAATCAGCGGTAACCGCTTGATGATTTGGGTACGCATGATGCGCCAAGACGGCGATGGCCGTTTGCAGCACAGCACCGACGATGTGCCTTTTGAAATGGCTCTTTGCGTTTAAGCCATGGCTGACTCTGAGGTTCGCATCGTTGTTTGCCCGCAGTGCGGCGGCCCCAGTCGCTACGAAGCGGCCAATGTGTACCGCCCATTTTGCGGCGAACGCTGCCGCAACATTGACTTAGGCGCTTGGGCCAACGAAGAACACCGCTTGCCCGACCAAACGCCGCAAGACGACGCTGACTTCGAAAACACACCTTTGCAATAAAAAAAGCGCCCGTGCAAAGGCGCTGATGACGGTGAGCGATTTCCCTAAACTAGCTCAGGCGGTGTGCGTGTCACCTTCAAATTTACGCTCTTGCGCAAACCACTGCAGCACAGGCACTGTACCGGGCAACACAGGTGTCACCGTCACAGGCAACTGCTGCCACGCAGACGACTGAGACTCCAACATTTGCAACTCACCCGTCCATTGCGTAACCTTGCAAAAGTTCAGCTGCACTAGGGCATGTGGGTAGTCGATGCGCTCGGTCTTCCAGAGCGTGCAGTCTTGGATGGTGATGCCAATTTCCTCTTGCAGCTCGCGACGCAAAGCTTGCTCGACAGTCTCGCCGGCTTCCAGCTTGCCACCTGGAAACTCCCAGTAACCTGCATAGGCTTTACCTTCGGGGCGACTGGTGAGCAAGAAAGAATCGTCGGCTTGCATCAACACACCAACCGCCACTTGCACTAAGTTTCGGTCAACTGAACGAGGCTGGTCTGCATCGACCACGCGTACATCTACGTTACGCATAGGCTCAAGAAGCGTGTTTGCCCGCGTAGTCGCGTGCAAACTGGTACGCCACACGGCCACTGCGCGAAGCACGCTCTAGGGCCCAAACCAAAGCTTCGGGCTTGGCAGCCTCAATTTCGGCGGGTTTGAAGCCAAACGACGAGAGCCACTGCGCTGCAATGGTCAGGTACTCATCTTGGCTGAAAGGGTAAAAACTCACCCACAAACCAAAGCGCTCAGACAAAGAAATTTTCTCTTCCACGCCCTCACCCGGATGCACTTCGCCATCGTCGGTGTGCGTGTAAGTGAGGTTTTCTTTCATGTACTCGGGCAACAAATGGCGGCGGTTGCTAGTGGCGTAAATCAACACATTCGGTGTGGCGGCTGCAATCGAGCCATCCAAGATGGACTTGAGTGCTTTGTAGCCAGGTTCGCCATCTTCAAAGCTTAAGTCGTCACAAAAAATCATGAATTTTTCGGAACGCTCAGACACCAACTCGATGATGTCAGGCAAGTCCGTCAGGTCGTCTTTGTCGACCTCAATCAAACGCAAACCTTGTGGGCCGTATTCGTTCAAACACGCTTTGATGAGTGACGACTTGCCTGTGCCACGCGCACCCGTTAACAGCACGTTGTTGGCGGGCAAACCCTTCACAAACTGTTCGGTGTTGCGCTGGATTTTTTCTTTTTGACCGTCGATCTCTTGCAAGTCAGCCAAGCCCAGCTTAGCCACATGGCGCACGGGCTCTAAGCCACCGCGCCCGCTGCTGCGCTTGCGGTAGCGAAAGGCCACGCTGGCTGACCAGTCGGGCTCGGCCATCGGTTGAGGCAGCGCCTGCTCGATGCGTGCCATCAAATCCTCGGCGCGTTGCACCAAGCGTTCAAGGGGGTGGAGAGCGTCTGTCATCAGCTGCGGTAATCTGCGTTGATACTGACGTAGTCGTGACTCAGGTCACACGTCCACACGGTGTCACTGGCTGTGCCACGTCCCAACACCACGCGCACGGTGATTTCAGATTGCCTCATCACGCGTTGGCCATCTTCTTCGCGGTACTCGGGGTGACGGCCACCTTGAATAGCGACATGCACATCGTCCAAATACAAATCGATACCAGTTTGGTCGAGGTCGGTGATGCCTGCATAACCTACGGCTGCCAAGATGCGACCTAAGTTTGGGTCGCTGGCAAAGAACGCGGTTTTCACCAAGGGTGAGTGGGCAATGGCATAGGCCACTTGGCGGCACTCAGCGCTGGTGTTGCCGCCTTCCACACGGATGGTGATGAACTTGGTGGCACCTTCACCGTCGCGCACGATGGCTTGAGCCAACTGGCGTGCCACTTGCAACAAGGCTTGCAACAAGGCTTGGCCTTCTGCACTTTGCAGGCTGGTGATGGGCGTGTGCTGCGCCTTGTTCGTGGCGATGACCACGAACGAGTCGTTGGTCGACGTGTCGCCATCCACCGTGATGCGGTTAAACGAACCTTCAGCCAATGCCAAAGAAAGCTCTTTCATCAACACAGGAGCCACGCATGCATCGGTGGCCACATATCCCAGCATGGTGGCCATGTTGGGGCGAATCATGCCTGCGCCTTTGCTGATGCCGGTCACACTCACTGTCGTACCGCCAATTTGTACTTGCGTGCTGGCAGCTTTAGGCACAGTGTCTGTCGTCATGATGCCTTCAGCGGCATCAGCCCATTGCTGAGTGCTACCTGCTTTGCCGGCAGCGGCAATTGCCGCTGGCATTCCCGCGATGATGCGGTCGTGCGGCAGCGGCTCCATGATGACGCCCGTGGAAAACGGCAACACTTGGCTGGCAGAAATCTGCAAAGCCTCGGCCAAAGCCACGCAAGTTTCGCGTGCACGTTTCAAACCTTCTTCGCCTGTGCCCGCGTTGGCATTGCCCGTGTTGACCACCATGGCTCGAATGCCTTGACCTGAATCCAAATGCTCGCGACACACCTGTACGGGTGCTGCACAAAAACGGTTTTGCGTGAACACACCGCTAACCGATGCACCTTCGTCAATCAAAACAACGGTCAAGTCTTTGCGACCCGCTTTGCGAATGCCTGCTTGGGTGACACCAATGCGCACGCCCGCGATGGCGTGCAAATCTGCGGGGTTGGGAGGGGTGAGATGAACGGACATAAAACTTAGGCCAACTTGCCGTGACAGAACTTGAATTTTTTACCGCTACCGCAAGGGCAAGATTCGTTGCGCCCCACAGTGGGCATTTGTGCAGCGAAGGTGGCTTCGTCTGCGGTGGTCACCGCTTGGCCTGATTCATCAGGTGCGGTGTAAGTGACGTTGTGCAGGTTCTCTGCACGGTCTTCCAGATCAGATGCGGCTTGCTCGATTTGCTCGTTCGATTCGATCTTGACCGTCATCAACACGCGGGTGACTTCGTTTTTAACCAAGTCCAACAACTGACCAAACAACTCAAACGCTTCGCGCTTGTACTCTTGCTTGGGCTGCTTTTGTGCGTAGCCGCGCAAGTGAATGCCTTGGCGCAAATAGTCCAAGGCTGCCAAATGCTCGCGCCAATGGCTGTCGATGTTTTGCAGCAAGACCACACGCATGAAGGGCGTGAATTGTTCAACACCCACACGGTCGAGTTTGGTTTGGAATGCGGCATGCGCCGCTTCAATCACTTGCGCCAAGATTTCATCATCGGTGATGGCTGATGCTTGTTGCACCGTCGTCTGCAATGGCAACTCGATGAGCCATTCGTTCAACAACGCACGCTCTAAGCCAGCGATATCCCACTGCTCTTCAACCGATTCTTCGGGCACGTATTGGCGGACCAAATCGGTAAAGCTACCTTCACGCAAGCTGGCGATTTGAGCGGTCAAATCGGTGGCGTCCAAGATGTCGTTGCGTTGTTGGTAAATCACACGGCGTTGGTCATTCGACACATCGTCGTATTCCAACAATTGTTTACGAATGTCAAAGTTGCGCGCTTCGACTTTGCGCTGCGCGCTCTCAATACTGCGTGTGACGATGCCCGCTTCAATGGCTTCGCCCTCGGGCATCTTCAAACGGTCCATGATGGCTTTGACACGATCACCTGCAAAGATGCGCATGAGCGAGTCATCTAAGCTCAGGTAAAAACGTGAAGAACCAGGGTCACCTTGACGGCCTGAACGACCGCGCAACTGGTTGTCAATGCGGCGTGATTCGTGGCGCTCTGTCGCGATGATGCGCAAGCCACCGAGCGACTTCACATCGTCGTGGTCTTTGGTCCATTGCACGCGCAAGGCGTCGATTTGTTTTTTCTTTTCTGCGGCATCCAATGATTCATTGGCCTCCACTTCCGCAATGTCTTTTTCGACGTTACCGCCCAACACAATGTCAGTACCACGACCGGCCATGTTGGTGGCGATGGTGATCATCTTGGCGCGACCTGCTTGCGCAATGATGGTGGCTTCACTGGCGTGCTGCTTGGCGTTAAGCACTTGGTGCGGCAACTTAGCCTTTTCCAGCATCTCAGCAATCAGCTCAGAGTTTTCAATCGAGGTGGTGCCTACCAACACGGGCTGGCCGCGCTCGTAACACTCGCGAATATCGGCAATGGCAGCAATGTATTTTTCGGCAGTGGTTTTGTAAACGCGGTCTAACTGGTCTTCGCGCTTGCTGATGCGGTTCGGTGGAATGACAACGGTTTCCAACCCGTAAATCTCTTGGAACTCGTAGGCTTCGGTGTCGGCCGTGCCGGTCATACCACCGAGCTTGTTATACAAGCGAAAATAGTTTTGGAAGGTGATGGAGGCGAGCGTTTGGTTCTCAGCTTGAATCTCCACGCCTTCTTTGGCTTCCACGGCTTGGTGCAAGCCATCGCTCCAACGGCGACCCGACATCAAACGGCCTGTGAACTCATCGACGATGGTGATTTCACCGTTTTGCACCACGTAGTGCTGGTCGCGGTGATAGAGGTGATTGGCACGCAAGGCTGCATACAGGTGATGCATCAAGCTGATGTTGGCGGGGTCGTACAGCGACGCGCCTTCTGCTAACAATCCATTCGCGCTCAAGATGCGCTCTGCGTTTTCATGACCTTGCTCGGTCATGAACACTTGGTGTGATTTTTCGTCGACCGTGAAGTCGCCCGGTGTGATGATGCCCTGTCCCGTATGCGGGTCTTCTTCACCAATTTGGCGTGTAAGCACAGGTACCACGCGGTTGATAGCCACGTACATTTCGGTGTGGTCTTCGGCTTGGCCACTGATGATGAGTGGCGTGCGCGCCTCGTCAATCAAGATGGAGTCCACCTCGTCCACGATGGCGAAGTTGAGTTTGCGTTGCACACGGTCAGCGGCTTCGTAGACCATGTTGTCGCGCAAGTAGTCAAAGCCGTATTCGTTGTTGGTGCCGTAAGTAATATCGGCGCGATAAGCCGCTTGCTTTTCTTCGCGTGGCATCTGTGGCAAGTTGATGCCCACAGACAAGCCCAGCCAGTTGTACAGGCGAGACATCCATTTCGCATCACGGCTGGCCAAGTAATCGTTCACGGTTACTACATGCACGCCATTGCCTGCGAGAGCATTCAAGTACACGGGCAACGTAGCAGTGAGGGTCTTGCCTTCACCTGTGCGCATTTCGGAAATCTTGCCGTTGTGCAAAGAAATGCCGCCCAGCATCTGCACATCAAAGTGACGCATCTTCATCACGCGCTTAGAAGCTTCGCGCACCACGGCATAAGCCTCGGGCAACAAAGCATCCAAAGTTTCGCCATTGGCCACGCGTGTTTTGAATTCGTCGGTTTTGGCACGCAAGGCATCGTCGCTGAGCTTCTCTAACGTTGGCTCTAACGCATTGATTTGCGCGACGGTTTTGCGGTATTGCTTGAGTAGACGCTCATTGCGGCTACCAAAAATATGAGTCAAGAAATTGAGAGCCATGCGAGCACTGCGGGGGTCTTGTTTTCACTTGAAAACAAGGGTCGCAAAATCCTTTTTAAAAGGCTTGATAGAAGCTTCGAATTTTAACCGTCTGCAGCCCGCATAATTGCCACATGGCCACCCGCTCTACGCCTCATCCAGACACACTCGCGGCTTATCGCGCGCTGGGTTACAGCACGCCACCCAAAGCCAAGGTTTTTAGCCGTGGCAAATCTCAAACCTTAGAGCAAGTCGTCAATTCGGCGCCTTCTTTGGCCCAGTTCTCGGCCATCGCGCGTGACACTCAAAATCGGCTCAAAGCAATTGCGCCACTGCTGCCGGTGTCGTTGCGTTCGCTCATTCAATCGGGTGGGGTCGAGGGCGATGCGTGGTGCCTGCTCGTGCCCAACAGCGCTGTAGCGGCCAAACTTCGCCAAACACTGCCCGCCTTATGTGCCCACTTGCGTACCAAAGGCTGGGATGTGAACACTATTCGCGTGAAGGTCAGCGCAACGCGCTAGAGTGAAATCACCCAACTGAATCAAAAAATCAAAAGGCAAAGAAAAACCCGCTACGCCAAAGGCGTAACGGGTTTTATTTTGGTGCCGTATCAAAACCACTTAAAAAGAACCTCTTAAACGTAAAGCTCCTTACCATATCTTCGATTTAATTAATGCTCATTTCCTCGGCGATTCTGGACATACATTGCTATTTTTTCGCTAAGCAAAATAAGTTCCGCCGTGTGGACTTTTAACAACACGTGATTTACATGGGCTTTGGCCCCGCCCGCTTTTTCAATTTTTTGCTTTTTGACTTGGCTTTTTCCAGAAAGTACGCCTGAATGCGTGACCTTACTAACTGGATGACCAAATGGACGAGAAATTACTAACGCCTTCTGAGCTAGCAGCTCACTGGAGCATCAAACCCAAAACCTTGCAAAAGTGGCGAACTAAGGGCTACGGCCCTCAGTACCTAAAAATTTCCCGTCGAATCCTCTATCCAATGCGGACTGTTCTTAAATTTGAAAAAAGCACTTTGCAGCAGTCCACGGCTCAAAATCCGGTGTCAGAAATATCCAAACCACTGAAGTGCGATGAGGTCGCTTTCATCCTCAAACTGCCAACGCACTGGTTCAGAAATACATACAAGAGACAAGAGCTGAACATTCCACACTTTCGCGTCAACAAAGAGATCTGGTTCAAGCTAAATGAAGTGAAGGCTTGGGCACGTCAGTACAAAGCGGAAATTGAAAAGCGAACTGCTGAAACCCAGCAAACGGGGCAGAAGAGATCACGGGGAGTAGCGCTCGATCGCCTATCGCTGATATGAGAAGGATGTCGTCGAAATGCGATTAAGCAGCAGTCTTGGCTAATGGGATCATCTCTTCTGGAATTGAGAGATTCCGACTAAAGAACATCACCTCATTGCCAACATATCGCTTCTGGGCGGTGTAGTTCAAGCCATAACTTAATCCTTGACTAAGTTGATACAACTGTTGAATCTCTATCGCGTTATCGTACGAAACAACCCATGGGCGACTGAACCTGATGGACTGAAGTTTTTTTGCGATAGCTACGTGATCCTCATGGGCATAGTAGTTTCTGTAAAGCCCACGTCCCTTCACATAGTATGGGGGATCAAGATATATGAGTGATTTTTTCGGCAGAAGTCGCACAGAATTCTGCAGCAAACTCAACGCATCTTCGCAATGAACAGATATTCGTTCTGCATGCTTGGCAATTTTTTGAATACGCTGAGTGATCACATCTTTCTTAAAGCGCGCATCAAGCTTGTAACTACCGTCTTGAGCCAAGCCTCCGATTACTCCGCCTTTCAGTATTCCCGAGCGATTCGTGCGATTCATAAACAATGTCGCAAACCCTCGCTCGACAGGTGTCGCCTCTACTTCACCACGCAGAACCGCTCGCCATTTGAACCATTGGTCCATGGATATAGGCGTGTTGTCCAATAGATCCAGTAGCGAATTTGTTTCATTTGTTACAGCCCACCAAAACGCGTAAACGGCAGGGTCAAGGTCGTTGATGTGCACATGGCTCGCATGATCGTGAAATAAAAGCTCAAGTGCGACCCCAGCACCGCCCGCATAGGGCTCCAAATAATGCCCTCCGGTCAACCCGTTTTGCTTCATTATTTGGGCAATGAAGGGCGCAAAAGCGGCCTTACCGCCTGGGTAGCGCAGTGGGGTGTAGAGCTTATTTGAGTACATGTACTGAGCCGGTGGAAATCAAGAACAAAGATTCGGCATCACATTCCATCGAAGACGTTAAGTTTAGAGCTATCCACGCTAAATCCATCAGACATGATCTTCTTTAGCTTTGCAACGATTTGAAGGCAAAACTGAACTTTAAGTGTTTCATTCGCTTGAATCCAGCTACGCCACGGATGGTAATTTGCCTTTTTTTGAGCCAGAAAGGACTGAATGTCTGGTGATTTATAAAAAGATTTAAAAAACTCTCTTAATTTTTTCTTCTTAGCGTCATCACCCGCACGATAGGTTTCAACCAAGGTTTTGACGTCAATAGTAGCTGTTGAAATCGAGAGCTCACTTATCAAGTCACTCGCCGCCGCAGTGAATACAGGGCGAGTAATTTGCGGCGGATTCGTCCATATTTCATGGGACGCGGGCAAATTGAATAAGTACTCGAATAGCAATTGATCTGGCGGCAATGCACCAGGCAGCAGTGCAATGGTATGTAATTTTTTTATTTTGCCGGCGTCTACGTCAGCATCAAGGCAAATGATGCTTTTTTGGGAAAACTCAGGAACTCCACGTTGAGCAAGCTGAATGTAATTAGAACAGCCCAGCGAGACTTCATTGAGCGGGGTAATGTACTTTTTGGCCGGGTGGCGATACATCAATGCATTAAAAAAGTCGCATCCCTCTTGATCTTCAAAATAGACGTTGACCAACGGAAGAGACACATCAATGGAGGACGCAATCGTTTTTGTATGAAGGTCTGCGTTGATTTTTGCCCAAGACATATCATGCATGGACTGGACACCCCCGTAGGTGTCGCTCAGATAGATCGTTTTAAACCGTTTGCGGAATTTTTGACTCTGCTCAAAGGTGTACTCAATTAGCGTAGGCGAGTGCGAAGTCATGACAACCTGGAGATCGAGGTCCTGACACTCTCGATTCAAGATTTCTACTAGTTTCTTTTGGGCGGCCGGAAAGAGTCCCGCGTCCGCCTCATCAATCAACAGCAACCCGCCTTTGTAATTTGCAGAATTTTCTTCCTTAAGCTTTCGAAATGACATCAGTGCCAACATGATCTGACCGGCATTGTCTTCACCTGCAGATACCGAATCTTGGTCATAGTTATCCGCGTGGGCTACCGCTGAATGAATTGAACCTGCAGTGCTTGTCGCAGCCGAAGAAGTCTTATTCAGTAACTCATTGGTCAGGTTGATAAACCGTTGCTTGTTTTTGTTCAAGTAGGCGAAATTACTAACCGCGTAGTCTCTTTCGGCAATAGGCAATAGGCGTTTCAGACTCAGAAAAATGACAGGATGGGTGAAATTTCGGCTTTTGTTACTCTCGGTCGCAGTGCTATTTTTTCGAACAACAGGCCTAGCACCCTTGCCTCGCTTTGAAAGCTCGAGTTCTGCCGTTGCATTCGAATTGGTGTAGCCGTCAAAAAGCTCCACTCCAACATCAAGCGAACCTGGTACGTCGAATTGATCCGAAAACCGAAAGTGCTCCTTTGGTAAGGATTTGAACTTCCCACCCGCGATGGTTTGAAACTGGAGAGGGGTGTCTGTCGTGTAGTCCTGCTCAAAACTGAATATCTGAGCCGCAATTCCCAAAATGGATGATTTAGACGTCCCGTTCTTTCCGCAAATCACAGTGACATGCGTCCCGAACTCAATATCCACATTGTTTAAAGCTCTAAATTTATTTATTTTTAGCTTTTTAAGTTGGGTCTTAGGCATTTATCGTCCACCCTCTAAATAGACAGTTTTCTGTAATTTCGACGTGAGCTGAATGTGAACAAATACGCACTCTATCACCTCAAAAATGAGCGCTCCATTCCTCACCCAGTGCATGAGCTTGCTGAAGCACCAACTCAACAGCTGCGTCTTGTAAATCTGGCGGATATTTGTATTTCCGCAAAATACGCCGCACCATCAAGCGCAGACTTGCTCGCACGCTTTCACGTTCATTCCAGTCGACCTTCAAATTTTGGCGAAGGTTTTCAGTCAATTCGTGAGCAATTTTTTTCAAGATCTCATCTTGCAGAACACGCACAGCAGACTCATTGTTTGCAAGCGCATCGTAAAAACGCACCTCATCTTCCGTCAAACCCAAGGTTTGACCGCGAGCAGCTTCTTCGCGGAATT
>CANGOY010000009.1 GCA_947455585.1 Comamonadaceae bacterium | reverse complement strand
TAGACACAACAAATCTTGTAGGTTCATGCGGATCTTTCTAGCCCAGCACAGCCCTATTTTTGTAACTAAACAGAATTCATTTTTGAAGCCTTTGTCGCAGAACATCCTTCCTCAGGGAATTTCCTAGGCATTGAAAATCAAAAGCATGACTTGGAGCCATGAAAACACTGAGCAAAACTGGCACAATGCACCCGTTTTAATAAGGAAATGACATGAACAAAACTGAATTGATCGAAGCAGTGGCAGCACAAACAGAATTGACCAAGGCCGACGCTGGCCGCGCTGTCAATGCCATCATCGACGTCATCACTCACGCTGTTGCCAAAAAAGACGACGTGCAATTGATCGGCTTCGGTACTTTCAAAGCTGCTGCACGCGCTGCACGCACTGGCAAAAACCCACGCACTGGCGAAGCCTTGAAAATCGCAGCGGCTGTGGTGCCTCGCTTCACTGCCGGCGCAGCCTTTAAAGCTGCTGTGAACACCAAGAAGAAGTAATTCTTCGCGTTCACGCACAAAAGCGGCATCGGGTCACCGAGCCGCTTTTTTTACGTCTGATTCAAATTGGAAACAACCATGTTCACACACGTTTTTTTTGGCGCTCAAGACCTCGAAGCCTCACGCAAGTTTTATGACGCTGCTCTCGGCGCATTGGGCCACGCCCCAGGCGCCAACGTAGGCAGCCGCTACGTGTACCGCACGCCCACGGGCACGTTTGGTATCACCACCCCCATCAACGGCGAAGCCGCCAGCTTTGGCAACGGCAGCACCTTGGGTTTTGCTGCCAAGTCTGAAGCCGAAGTAGATGCTTTTCACGCCGCAGGCGTGGCCAACGGCGGCGTGACCTGCGAAGACCCACCGGGCCCCCGCACAAACCCCGCCTTTAGCTATTACATCGCTTACTTGCGTGACCCATCGGGCAACAAGATTTGCGCGATGTGCCGCACTGCTAAATAAACAGCATTAAGTAAACCGCATCACGCCTGACGCATCTCTCGCAGCTCTGCGTTGGCATGGCGCAAGCGGTCGGCAATCGCCAAAGCCACCGCGCGCATGACGCTGATGCTCATCACTGGGTCACCTGCCGCCACGATGGCAAAGGCCTTGCGGTCAATGGCAATCAGCTCGGTCTCACGCGTGGCGTACACATCGGCCGAGTGCGCACGGCCATCTAAGAACGACATCTCGCCGAAGAACTGACCACGGCTGAACGTGGTGAGGTGAATGGTTTTGCCATTGGCCAAAGGCAAACTCACCTTCACTTCGCCGCGGCTGATGAGCATCAATTCATGACCAGCGGAATCGGCGCCAAATATCAACTCGCCCGCCTCAAACACATGGTGTTGCGCACAGCGTTCGAGTGCTTCAATTTCTTGGTCATTCAAGCCGTGGAAAAGTTCGAACTTGCCCAAAGGGATGCCCTCTTTAGACACATGGGCATGGCCTGCCAGCGCCAAGGTTTCGTCTTCAATCCATTCCAGCGCCTCGTCAAATTCATCAAAAATTTTGGCTGTGCTGTCGGACAGCAAACCAATGTGGTCCACATACGAACGCAGGTCGCGCCCACTGGGCAAACGCTCGGGCACACGGGTCAGCACCAGCTTGGCATGGCGCTCGGACAGCATGTTACGAATGCGTTCAATCATGTGGCCAGCGGTCATGTCCATCGACTGCACGCGCATGAAGTCGAGCACCACAAACTTGGCTTTGCTCAACTCGGGTTCAATCGCGGTGTAAAGCTGGTCGGTCGTGCCAAAGAACAAGCTGCCTTGCAATTCAAAAATCACGGTGTGGCTACCGGTCTCGGTCAGCACATCGCGCTCGCGTTGGCCGCGCACGCGCGAGGAGAATACTTTGTCGCCAAACGATTTACGGCGAATGGTGGAGGTATGAATTTGCTCACGCAAGAACAACATGATGGCCATGGCCACACCCACACCGGATGCGGCAATCAAGCTCACCGTGTTGGCCACGATGACCACAATCAAGATGACCGCAAAGTCCAACATGGTGTCTTTGGCTTTGAGCAGTTGCAGCGAATGCCAGTCAATCATCTTGAAGCCAATGACGATGAGCAATGCAGCCAATGCAGCCACAGGCACCCACGCAATGAGCGAGGTCAACAACAAAATGGCCAATAACGACCACACGCCTTGGAACACACCCGACAAGTAGGTGGTGCCGCCGCTGGCCTTGTTCACCAAGGTCGCCCCCATGGTGCCCGCACCGGGTGCACCACCAATGAGTGACGAAGCCAAGTTGCCCAAGCCTTGGCCAATCAGTTCTTTGTTCGAATCGTGGCGCGAGCCTGTCATGGCGTCCAGCACCACACAGGTTTTGAGTGTGTCAATCGACAGCAACACCGCCAAGGTGATGGCTGGAAAAAGTATCTGAGCCCAACTCGGGAAGCCCGATTCACTCAAGCTACGGAAGGGGTCGAGCAAAGATTCAAAGAAGCCCTCGCCACCAACCGCCAATGGGCCAATGATGAAAGGGTTGTCGTTGAGGTTGCGCAGCTCGGGCCAAGCGCTGAAAGCCAATACCCAATACGCAGCCATGCCCCCCACCAAACCAATGATGACCGCAGGCACTTTTCTAGAAATTCGAGGCGCCAACAGCATGAAAGCTGCAGTAGCCGTACCCACGATGAGACTGGGCGTTTGCCACAGCTCTATGGCGTGCAGACCTTGCCACCAATTCATCCCTTTAGGCAAGGCCATCCACTTGGGCAATTGACTCATCACAATGATGAGTCCCACACCACTGAGGTAACCACTCACCACCGGAAACGGCATGTACTTGATGAGCTCGCCAATGCGCAGCAAGCCAAACGAAATTTGCACCAAGCTGCTGACAAACGCCACCAAGAACAAGGTGAGCACCACAGCACCCACGCCAGAGCCCTGCTGCGTCATTTGAATGGTCAACGCCGATAACACCGCCGCAGCCGGCGCACACGGCGCCGAGATGAGGCGCTGCGTGCCACCGAACGTGGCAGCAATCAAGCCGAGGGCGGTCACACCCAACATGCCAGCCAAGGCGCCCTTGGCACCAAAGTCAGCACCCAGCGGCGAGAAGATAGTCACGCCAAAGGCAATGGCTGAAGGCAGAGCCACCAACATGGCAGCAAAGCCGCCCCAAATATCGCCAGACAAATTGGCGCGCGATTGTGTCAATTGAGAAGTAGTCATTCCTCAAGGTTATCACCATATGCATGCCGCACTTCAGTCGCAAAGAAGACTGTTTCAGGGTAATTACCCAAAGCCTTTGCCGCATCATTGAAACCATGTTGCCACTCAACTTTTGGACCCGTTTATTGCCGCTCACATTCGGTTTAGCGACGCCCATCGTGCACGCGCAAACTGCAGCATCCGAACTACCCGATGTTGTCGTTCAAAGCGGCCGCCTCGCACAAAAACAATTCGATGCGCCCGCCTCTGTCTATACCTTGGATGCAGACACCTTGCGCAACTCGGGCCCGCAGGTGAATATCTCTGATGTGCTCAACCGTGCACCTGGCGTGGTGGCACTCAACCGCAACAACTACGCGCAAGACGTGCAAATCTCTATTCGTGGTTTCGGCGCGCGTTCTGCATTTGGTGTGCGTGGCATTCGCCTCATCACCGATGGCATTCCTGCCTCAATGCCTGACGGCCAAGGACAAGCGTCGACCATCAGCATGACATCCGCTGATCGCATAGAGGTGTTGACCGGCCCATTGGCCCAGTTGTATGGCAATGCATCAGGCGGCGTGATTCAAACTTTCACGCGCGAAGCGGGCGACAAGCCAGAAGCACAAGTCAACCTCTACACCGGTTCGTTCGGCATGCAACGCACGGATTGGCAAGTCAGCCAACGTTCGGGCAACGTCGGCCTTGTGGCCGACTACAGCACATTCGCCATTGATGGCTATCGCAACAACAGCGATGCACGACGCCAGCAACTCAACAGCGTCATCACGGTAGACGCCAAGCCCGACACACGCTTCAAATTCATCGTGAACAGTTTTGACATGCCTTATGCCAAAGATGCGCTGGGACTCAATGCTGCACAACTGGCCACCAACCCCTCACAAGCAGGCAGCAATGCAGAGGCGCGCAAAACCCGTAAATCTGTGAAGCAAGAACAACTAGGTGCCGTGGCTGAGCACCGCGTAGACAGTGACTTGCAACTCCAAGCGCGCATCTACGGCGGCACACGCACCAACTTGCAATACCAAGCAACCAACCCCACAGGCGCATGGACGGGGCTAGACCGCCGTTACGAAGGCTTGGGCTTGCAAGCCAATGGCAAAGCTCGGGTGCTAGATAGTCAAAGGATGAATTGGGTGGTGGGCATAGACCTCGATCACGCACAAGAACAACGCCAAGGCGGTGCTGCCGCTGCAGGTGAAAAAAGTGGCGCCCTCACCCGCAATGAACTCAACGAAGCCAGCAACCGTGACTACTATGCACAAGCCAATTGGTCGCTCGGAGAACGCTACACATTGACCACGGGTGCTCGCCAAAGCCATGTGACGCTGAAAAGCCGTGACGACATGACCAGTGGCGTGGATGGTTCGGGTTCAGTGACCTACAACGCCACCAGTCCAGTACTCGGTTTGACTTGGCACGCGCAAGACAACCTCAACGTCTACATCAACCATGGCAAGGGCTTTGAAACCCCCACGATGGCCGAGGCCGCTTATTCACGCGACGCGAACAACAATTTGGTTGAAAAGTTCAACCCAAATTTGCAAGCCTCACGCAGCAAACATTTAGAGCTGGGTACGAAGTGGCTGCCATCTGCCACCACACGGATTGACGCAGCTTGGTTCCAAATTGATACACAAAACGAAATCGTGGCTGTCACCTCCAGCGGGAAAACGGCCTACGACAACGCCGCACAAACCAAACGTGATGGCTTTGAGCTGGCGGTGCGCCACCAACACTCCGCCCACTGGCGCACACAAGCTTCAGCCACCGTCATGAAGGCCACTTACGAAGCAGGCACAGCAAGCTACAGCCCACCCAATGGCAACAGCCTGCCTGCCATCCCCAAACGACAACTCTTTGCCTCGCTGCAATGGACTGAAAAAGGTTTTGCACCTGCAGGACAAAAACCAGCGCTAGGACTTGAAGCGGGACTCGATCTGATCAGCCGTTCCAGCATGTGGGCCAACGATGCCAACTCTGCAACACCCACTGACTACGCGCTAGCGCCCGGCTACAGCATGTTGAACGCACGCGTACGCCAACGTTACCAAGTGGGTCCAGCACGCATCGAAGCGTTTGTGGGTGTAGACAACCTCACCAACAAAGACACCGTCAGTTCGGTCATCGTCAACCAATCATCGATGCAATATTTCGAACCCGGTTTGCCACGCGCTTGGGTGGTGGGCGTGCAAAGCCAAATCCCGCTTTGAACCCAGCGTTGCGCGACAAAACTCGGGTTCACCCTAATCGCCTTGGTGACTCAAAGAAGTAGAAATTGCGCTTTTAATTCGACATCTTCAAAGGAGACATTTGTGAAACTTCCACGCCTGACCCGCACCCTCCAAAAAACCACGTTGACCCTCAGCATGGCGCTCAGCAGCTTGGCCATGGCCCAAGCCCCCGCAGCTCCGCCTGCAGCAGCCATCCCCCCCACTTGGGCGCAAGGTCGCACCGCAGACCAAGTGGCTTTGAATTTGGTGCCACACCCACCGGGCATGACGGCCCTGCCTGTGAGCGACATTCCCACAGACAAACTCAAAGTTCCAGCTGGCTTCAAAGTGGAGCTGTGGGCCTCTGGTATGCCCAATGCCCGCTCCATGGTGCAATCACCCAATGGCACCTTGTTTGTTGGCACACGTTTTCCTGGCAACGTGTATGCCGTGGTGGAAAAAGACGGCAAGCGCGAAGTCAAGACCATCGCCAAAGGCCTGCACCGCCCTAACGGCGTGGTGTTCAAAGACGGCGCGCTCTATGTGGCAGAGCTGTCTCGCATCATTCGTTACGACAACATCGAAGCCAACTTAGACAACCCGCCTGCACCCGTGGTGGTGTTTGACGCGTTGCCAAAGGACGAGGCACACGGCTGGAAGTTCATGAAGCTCAGCCCAGACGGCAACTACCTGTATTTCCAAATCGGCACACCGGCCAACATCACCGTGCAGCCAGTGACACACGCGGTCATTGTTCGCTTGAACCTCAAAACCAATATTTTGGAAACTGTGGCGCAAGGCGTGCGTAACAGCGTGGGCATGGACTTCCACCCCGTCACCAAAGAGCTCTGGTTCACCAACAACGGTCGCGATTGGGTGAACGATGAATTGCCCAACGACACGCTCAACCGCATCACCGCCAAGCGCATGAACTTTGGCTACCCGTTCTGCCACCAAGGTGATTTGCTGGACATCGACTTCGGCAAAGGCCGCTCTTGTGATGAGTTCGATAAGCCAGTCTTGAAGATTGGCCCACACGTGGCTGCTTTAGGCATGCGCTTTTACACAGGCAAACAATTCCCAGCTGAGTACAAACACAACATCTTCATCGCTGAACACGGCTCTTGGAACCGCACCAAGAAAAGTGGCTTCGATGTGGTGCGTGTCGCACTCGATGCCAAAGGCAACGTGACCAAGAAGGACGTCTTTGTATCCGGCTGGATTCAAGGCGACGACTTC
The DNA here is from genome assembly GCA_947455585.1 of Comamonadaceae bacterium. Classification (GTDB taxonomy): domain Bacteria; phylum Pseudomonadota; class Gammaproteobacteria; order Burkholderiales; family Burkholderiaceae_C; genus Limnohabitans. The sequence continues at coordinate 11,352 of CANGOY010000009.1, read as the reverse complement.
TGGGGCCGCCCCGCTGACGTACATGTCATGAAAGACGGTTCGATGCTCGTGTCTGACGACGTGGCTGGTGCCATCTTCCGCATCTCTCACAGCAAATAATGTCTATGCAATTTTCAAAGGCCATTCAGGGAATGGCCTTTTTTTTGATACTTCTCAGCGGCAACCCTGCATCTGCCGCACCCGATGCTGTTGCGGGTAGAGAAAAAGCACAGCTGTGCGCCGCATGTCATGGTGAACAAGGCGTGTCCTCGATTCAGGGCACACCACACCTAGCTGCGCAACCACAACTGTCTATCTTTTACCAACTGCTTCAGTTTCGCGACCAACGCCGCAAAGGTGGCGGCATGGAGGCCATTGCCAGCACGCTGAGCGAACAAGACATGCGTGACATCGCCGCGCACTACGCAGCACAACCCGCACCCGCGCCACATGCTGGCGGTGATGCACAGAAAATTGCCCGCGGCCAGCAGATCGCACAGCAGCAATATTGCTCGTCGTGCCATGGCGCACAACTGCAAGGGCAAAAACATGTGCCGCGTTTGTCGGGTCAATCAACAGAATACTTTGTCACGCAGTTACGCAACTTGCGCTCAGGCGCACGGGCTGACATGGACGGCACGATGGCCAGTGCTGCACGCAGCTTGACGGATGAAGAGATTGAAGCCATGGCTGTGTACGCACGCAGCTTGCCCTGAGAGCAAATTGGATGACACCCACTTCAACACCAAGCCTGCGGCTACCACCCAATGCGTGCGACACCCACGTGCATGTGTTCGGTCCCTATCACCGCTTTCCCTTCCCTCACGCACACCAAAACAAACCGGCAGAAGCGGCCAAAGAAAACCTGTTTGCCCTGCACCGACATCTGGGCATCACGCGATGCGTGATCGTGCAGTCCATGGTGCATGGCTTGGACAACGCTGTGATCGAAGACGCCATCGCCGCAGGCGCTGGCCACTACCTGGGCGTTGCATTGGTCAAACCCGATGTGGGCCATACCGAGTTGGGACGTTTGGCTGCTGCAGGTTTTCGGGCGGTGCGCTTCAACTTTATGAAGCATTTGGGCATGGGGGCCACGTCTGACGAACTGTTGACACTGACGCAGCGATTGGCCGATCACGACATGCACTTGCAAGTGCATTTTGAAAGCAGCCTGGTGCACGAGCTTGGACCCTGCTTGCAAAAGTCTGCAGTACCTGTGGTGATCGACCACATGGGCCGCGTCGATGCCCGGCTGGGCATTCAGCACGCCGACTTCCAAGCCTTGTGCCAGTTGCTAGACGACCCAAAATTTCATATCAAGGTCAGTGGCATTGACCGCATCGATGCATCGGTGCCCTTGGGTGTGCCGCCCTATGCGCATGGCATCGCCTTGGCCCATCACTTGGTGACGCGTTTTCCACGCCAATGTGTGTGGGGCACCGATTGGCCTCACCCCAACCACACGCATGTGCCAGATGAAGGCGTGCTGGTCGATGCCCTGCAACACATCGCGCCCACCGCAGATTTGATGCAAGCAGTTTTAGTGGACAACCCCCAAGCGCTGTACCGCTTTTAAAAACAGAGACACATTCAAGATGACAGGAAGACTGCAAGACAAAGTGGTGCTCGTCACGGGCGCTGGTTCTGTGGGGCCGGGCTGGGGCAATGGCCGCGCCATTGCCGTGCGCATGGTGCAAGAAGGCGCCAAGGTCATGGCCTTGGACCGAGACCAAGACCGACTGGAAGAAACGTTGTCACGCGCCCACGAGGTCAGCCAACTCAACGGTGGCGAGATTGACTCTATGACCTGCGACGTGACGCAAACGGCCTCCATCGAAGCCGCCGTCCAAGCCACACTCAAACGCTTTGGCCGCATCGATGTGCTCATCAACAACGTCGGCGGCTCTGCCGCTGGCGGACCTGTGGAAATGAGCGAAGATGTGTGGGACGCCCAAATTGACCACAACCTCAAAAGCGTGTTCATGATGTGCAAGCACGTCTTGCCCGTGATGGTGCAACAAGGCGCAGGGTCGGTCGTGAACATCTCGTCGACCTCTGGCATACGCTGGACTGGCTCGGCACAAGTGGCCTATGCCGCCACCAAAGCGGCCGTCATACAACTGGGACGCGTGGTGGCGGTGCAATATGCCAAGCAAGGCATTCGCGTCAACACCGTGGTGCCCGGCCAGCTGCACACACCCATGGTGGATGTGCGCTTGGCCAAACAACGTACGGGGGGCGATGTGCAAACCTTGCTCACCCAACGACAAGCACGCATTCCCTTACCCTTCATGGGCGATGGTCAAGACACGGCGAATGCCGTTTTGTTTTTAGCCAGCGATGAAGCGCGCTTCATCACGGGCACAGAAATTATTGTGGACGGCGGCATGTCGGCCCGATGCGATTAAAGGAGCTACCTCATGCAACGTCATCACTTCGTCAAAACGCTGGCTGCACTCGCGATGGTGGGTGTCGCCACCTTCGCCTCAGCGCAAACCAAAACCATGCGAATCTTGGTAGCCTTCCCACCGGGTGGGCCCGTTGACTTCGTGGCCCGCACACTCACCGAGCAGCTTGGCAAAGAACTGGGCCAGCAAGTCATGGTGGAAAACAAAGCCGGTGCCAACGGCGCCATCGCTGCTGACACGCTACTCAAAGCTCCTGCCGATGGCCAAACCCTTTGGCTCACCAGCGTAGGTGCCGTGGCCATCAACCCCGCGCTGTATGCGGCACTGCCCTATGACCCTGTGCGCGACTTGGCCCCCGTGTCGCTGGTGGTCAACAACGTGGAGATGTTGGTGGTCAACCCCAACAACCCCATCAATGGCCCGCAAGAATTCATTGCAGCGGCCAAACAAAAGTCAACCACCATGGCATCTTCTGGCACAGGCAGCGTGCCGCATTTGGCCATGGAACTGCTGGCTGATGCCACCCGCGCCGACTTGATTCACGTGCCCTATAAAGGCGCAGCCCCCGCCATCACCGATGTCATGGCTGGCCATGTGGACGGTTTCTTTGGTGACATCCCCGGTTTGATGGGTTTCATTCGCAGCGGCAAACTCAAGCCAGTGGCCTTGGCCTCTACGCGCCGTCACCCACTCTTTCCTGATGTCAAAACATTCCAAGAAATTGGGGTCGCAGGTGTGGACTCAGACAACTGGTATGCCTTGTTTGCCAACAAACACATCGCCCCCGCTGAGTTAGACCGCATCAACCAAGCCGTGCGTCGCACCTTGGCCAACGAGGGTGTGCGTGCCAAGCTGATTGCCTCGGGTGCAGAGCCCTCGGCATCCAGCTCGGCAGAGCTGAGCGTCTTGCTCAAGAACGACATGGCCAAATGGGGCCGCGTTATTCGCGACAAAAAAGTCAAAGCAGATTAAGGCCACCATGACCACGACCGCTCGCATTTCAGCCATCCCCCCAGGCACGCACCCTGAGCTTGCGGAGCTAGAAGCCAAAATCATCGCCAAACGCGGACGCATCACGCCGCTGTACCAACACTTGCTCAACAGCCCAGAGATGGCACAAGGTTGGGAAGAGTTTTTAAGCGCCGTGCGTCAGCGCAACAGCCTGCCCGCAGACTTGCGCGAGCTGATTATTCTGCGCGTGGCCGTGCTGAACCGCGCACCCTATGAGTTTGAGGCGCATATAGAACACGCCCTGAAAGCGGGTCTGCCACAAGCCAAGATTGATGCCGTAAAAGCGCCACACATCACGGCAGTCTTCAGTGAAGTTGAACGCATCGTGCTGAACATGACCGACGCCATGACCCACGACATCGAAGTGCCTGATGCTTTGTTTGCACAAGTGGCCCGGCACTACGAGGGCAAGCAATTGCTGGACCTGTGCATCACCATTGGTGCTTACAACATGGTGTCACGCGTGTTGGTAGCCCTGCACATTGGACACTGACATGAACACCCCCGCCACCTGCCACGCCCTGCTTTTGAAATGCGCTGCCGAGTGCCCCGCTGGCACAGCCAAGCGTTGGCAAGAAGCACTGACACACACCCTGCACGTGCCACACACGCTGCAAACAGCCTTCACGCGACACGCCGAAAATGGCTTACCCATGCAGTATGTCTATCTGCGTTTTTCGAAGGCCGCGGACATCCACGACGATGACTGCGCAGCGCTTGAAAAAATCTGGCTCGCCATGACAGGACACGCCGCACAGGTGTCGCGACTACAAGAAGTCATGCACTTAGACGGGCCGCACAGCGACACACCCATGGGCGTTCACTATGTGGTGGAAACCGATCCAGAAGACGGCTGGCACCAAGAAATTTACAAGTGGTACGACGAAGAGCACATGCCCGGTCTGGCACGTGTGTCCGGTTGCTTGGTGGCGCGCCGCTACCTCAACCTAGACCACAGTCCCCGTTCATTCGCTTGCTACGATCTGCACAACCCAGAAGTTTTAAGTACTACTGCTTGGCTCGCGGTGCGAGGCACGGCTTGGAGCGACATCTGTCGCCCCCACTTCACGAACACCCTGCGAACCATGTTTCAACACACAGAGCCCCACACCCATGACTGAACGCTTCACCCAACTCAGCTACGACGACCTCGCCCCCGAGATACGCCCGCTGGCGGATGACATTCTGAAAGTCTCTAGCGCCGCACTCGGTGGCCCTTACAACGCCTTGCTGCGCAGCCCCGACATGGCACGTCGCTGCTTTGACTTTTTGGACTACCTGCGCTTCAAAACATCGGTCAGCAAACGCTTGAATGAATTTGCCATCCTCATCCAAGCCCGCATTGCCAACGCGCAATACGAGTGGTGGGCACACGACCCCATTGCCCAGCGTGCTGGCTTGTCGACACACATCATCGAGCAGCTACGCCAGTGCAAACGCCCAGAAGGCATGCAAGCTGACGAGGCCTTGGTGTATGACTTTTGCATCCAGCTCACCCTCAACCACCGCGTGCCTGATGCCTTGTGGCAGCAAGCAGTCACTGAGATGGGTGAGCAAGCCGTCGTCGACCTCACCGTGCTCTCTGGCACGTATGTGATGGTGTCCATGCTGCTCAATGCCACGCAAGTGGGCATTCCCAATGGGGGCCAAGAGCCCTTGGAAGTTCTTTCGCCGCTAGACATTCGCCAACGTTTGTTGGCCTAGGTCAATTTGACACATCAGGAGCCTGTCATGATTTCACGCCGACACATCGCAGTTGCTGCCAGTTTGTTGTTTGCCGCCTGCAGCAGCTTTGCGCAAAACAACACCGTGCGCTTGGTGGTTCCCTTCTCTACCGGAGGGCCCACAGACATCTTGGCCCGCGTGATTGCGCCTTTGTTGTCTGAGGCCATGGGCAAGACCGTCATTGTGGACAACCGCGTGGGCGCCACCGGGGCCATTGGTGCAGACTTTGTGGCGCGTGCACCGGCAGACGGCAACACCATTTTGTTTGGCACCAGCAGCATCATGGCCGCAAACCCTGCGCTCATGCCCAAGCTGAGCTACGACCCCGTGCGCGACTTTGCAGCGGTCAGCACCGTGGCCACCATTGAAAACATTTTGGTGGTGCACCCTTCGGTGCCTGCCAACAACGTGCAAGAGTTCATTCGCTACGCCAAAGAAAACCCAGGCAAATTGTTTTACGGCTCATCGGGCACGGGCAGCACCTACCACTTGGGCTCTGAAATGTTTGCCAACATGACCAAGACCCAGCTGGGTCATGTGCCCTACAAAGGTCAAGGCCCAGCGGCACAAGACCTGTTGGCCGGTCACATTCAGCTGATGTTTGATGCTTTCAATTCTGCGGTGCCCAACATCAAATCGGGTCGCGTCAAAGCCTTGGGCATTGCCAGCGCCAAGCGCCACCCTGAGTTGCCTGACCTGCCCACCATCAGCGAACAAGGTGTGCCAGGCTATGTGACCACCATTTGGCTCGCCTTCTTTTTGCCTGCCAAAACACCTACCGCCATCGTTGAAAAAATGAACCAAGACCTGCGCACCATCATGCAACGCGCGGACGTGAAAGAACGCTTTGCCAAACTGGGCATGCAAGCTACCAGCTCTAGCACTGCTGAGCTCGACAGCTTGTTAAAACAAGAGTTGGCGCAATGGGCCAAAGTCGTCAAAGACGGCAACATCAAACCCGAATAAAGGAGAACTGCATGAAAAAATTTGCACCGCTGCTGTCACTCATCATCGCCGCCTCCACCGCTTTCGCGGCGGAGCCCGATTACCCCACCAAACCGATCTCCATCATCGTGGCCTATGCACCGGGTGGACAAGGTGATGTGTTCGCACGCTTGGTGAGCGAAAAACTCTCCAACATCTACAAACAGCCCGTGGTGGTCGACAACAAACCCGGTGTCTCAGGCACTGTGGGTACGCGCGTGGCCGCCAAGTCTAAAAACGATGGTTACACCTTGTTGCTAGGGCAGACAGGTGAAATCACCGTCAACCGTTTGCTGATGAAAGACTTGGGCTACGACCCAATGAAGGAATTGGTCCCCGTGGTGCTGATTGGCAATGCGCCGTTGGTCATGCTCGCGCCTGCCGATGCGCCCTACAACACCGTGAATGAATTCATCCAAATGGCCCGCGCCAAACCGGGTGAATTCAGCTATGGCTCGGTCGGCTCGGGCACACCCGGACATTTGTCTGCCGTGGCATTGGGACTAGGCGCCAAACTCAACATGGTGCATGTGCCTTACAAAGGCGTGGGCCCGCTGCTGTCAGACTTGATGGCAGGCCGCTTGCAAGCTTTCTTCAGCAGTGCCTCTGCCGCCATACCCCAAATCAAAGGCGGCAAACTCAAAGCATTGGGCGTAACTACCCCAAAGCGCATGTCTTCGTTGCCTGAAGTACCCACCATTGCAGAGGCAGGTCTTTCCGGTTTCAGCTACACCTTATGGGGCGGCTTGTTTGCCCCAGCAGGCACACCCATCAGCGTGATTGACAGCTTGAACCGTGAAGTCAACGCTCTGTTGGCACAGCCCGATATTCGTACCCGATTGGAAGCGGATAACGTCGCGGTGCCAAAGAACACCCCCCAGGAATTTGCTGACTATGTGAAAGCAGAGTCTGTGAAGTTTGAAAAACTCATCAAAGACGCCAACGTCAAACTCGAGCAGTGATATGAAAATAATTGTTTTACCCGGTGATGGCATAGGCCCAGAAACCATGGCCGTCACAGTCGATGTGTTGCAAGCTGCATCTCTTCAGTTCGGTTTGAATTTGGAATTGATACACGACATCGCAGGCCACGAGAGTTTGAAAAAACATGGCGCCACAGTGACGCCCGCTTTGCTAGAAAAAGTCAAACAAGCCGACGGTTTGATGTTGGGCCCTATGTCCACCTATGACTTCAAAGATGAAGCCAAAGGGGAAATTAACCCTTCCAAGTTTTTCAGGAAGAGCCTAGACCTTTTTGCCAACATCCGCCCCTCTCGCACCTACACCGGCGTGAAAACCATCACCTCCGCATTTGACTTGGTGGTGGTGCGCGAGAACACCGAAGGCTTTTATGCCGACCGAAACGTAGAGTCAGGCAACAGCGAAATTTTGGTCACACCCGATGTGGCCATTTCATTGCGCCGCATCACGCGCGAATGCTGCGAGCGCATTGCACGCAGCGCATTTGAAATCGCCATGCAGCGACACAAGCACCTGACGTTGGTGCACAAACACAATGTGCTCAAAGTCACCGATGGCATGTTCTTAGATGCTTGCCACCGTGTAGCTTTAGATTTCCCTGAGGTGACGGTGGACGATTTCATCGTCGACGCCATGATGGCGCACGTGGTGCGCGCACCCGACCGCTTTGATGTGATCGTGACCACCAATATGTTTGGCGACATCTTGTCTGACCTGACGGCAGAACTGTCGGGCAGCTTAGGTTTGGGCGGCTCGCTCAATGCAGGTTTGGACCATGCCATGGGACAAGCCGCACATGGCTCAGCACCAGACATTGCAGGCCAAGACATTGCCAATCCGTTTTCGCTCATCACCTCGGCGACCATGCTTCTGAGCTGGCATGCACAGCGCAGCGGTCAGCAGTCATACCTGCACGCCTCACGCGCTATTGAAAACGCCATCACGGCATGCATCGCCGCAGGTGAATCAACCCGAGACATCGGCGGGAAGCTGGGCACACAAGCCACAGGTCAAGCCGTGGTGAAGCGCCTGCAACACTCATGATGCTGACGGGTGGATGCGACACGCATGTGCACGTCATTGGTGACGCACACGCTTACCCAATGGTGGATGAAAGGCAGTACACACCGGGGCCTGCCCCTGTGTCAGCACTGCAAACCCACCTGCAAGACCAAGGACTGACGCGCACGGTCATCATCCAGCCCAGCGTGTATGGCACCGACAACCAATGCATGCTCGATGCCTTGCAAACCATGCAGGGACAAGCCCGAGGTGTGGCGGTGCTCGGCACAGACACACCCATCGCAGCTTTGCAAGCTATGGATGCACAAGGCGTTCGGGGCATTCGACTGAACCTAGAAAGCTCGGGCGCGCACGATGTTGCTTTGAACGCAGCCATATTGCGCGAGGCCCTGCAGACTTGGGCACCAAGGTTGGCTGACCTAGGTTGGCACATCCAAGTCTATGCACCGTTGGCCGTGACCGTGGCATGTGCTGCGTGCATCAATCAGTTGGCGGTGCCTGTGGTGCTGGATCACTTTGCACTGTGGGCTGACGCAAGCTGCACATCGCTTGAATCCACCACCTTGTTGCACTTGCTAGATCAAGGCAAGATTTACATCAAACTCTCTGCCAGCTACCGTTCGCACATCCAAGATGCATCGGCTTTGCTGGCCCTGAGCCAACGCTTGCTGGCCACACGCCCCGACCATCTACTATGGGCCAGCGACTGGCCACACACCAACCGAGAGCCAGGCAAAGGCCCACATCAGGTGAGTCGTTACCGAGCCATCGCCGCCGATGCGCTTGTGCATGAGCGCATGCAATGGCTACCCAACACAGAAGTACAGCAGCAAGTGTTGGTTGAGAACGCCAACCAGCTCTACCGATTCTGAAGCATTGATTTAACGCAAACACCATGGCACGCCTTGGGTGTCTAATGAAGCTTCACTTAGGAGAAATTCATGACAGCAAACGTTGGCGGCATTGACCGCGTTCTGCGCATCGTCGCAGGCTTGGTACTCATGGCATTGGCAGCCGCCAATGTGGTGGGACTGTGGGGCTACATCGTAGGTGGCATCGTGATGGCCACAGGTGTATTCCGCTTTTGCGGTGCGTACACCTTGTTGGGTTTGAACACCTGCCCACTCAAAGCGGTGGAAGATGAGTCAGCCAAGTAAACGGCCCTAGCTTCGCACCAGCCTCAGCGCTTTCAAGCAGCTGAGGCTTTTTTACGTGCCAACCAGAGCAAACCTGCACCAGTGATGAGCACAGGCATCAACGAGCCCCAGTTGAGCCACGTCCACCCTTGTGTGGTCACTAACGCGCCTGACGCAAACGAGGTGAAAGCCATGGTGGCAAACACGCAAAAGTTGATGGCGGCTTGAGCACGGTTTTTCTCTTGCGGCGTGTAGGCCTGCATCGACAGCGTGGTGCTGCCTGTGAACAAAAAGTTCCAGCCCACACCCAGCATGAAGAGTGCGAACAAAAACTGGTGCAAGTCCACACCCGACAAAGCCACGGCGATGCACCCAATGTTGAGCAACACGCCCACGCCCATAATGGGCAACACACCAAAGCGTTTGATGAGATGGCCCGTCACAAAGCCGGGCGCAAACATGCCAATCACGTGCCACTGCAACACCCAAGCCGTGTCTTCAAAGGGGAACCCACACACCTGCATGGCCAGTGGCGTGGCGGCCATCAACAAGTTCATCACGCCATAACCCAAGGCAGCCGCCAAGGCCGCAATGAAAAACACTGGCTGACGCATGATTTCGCCCAAGGGGCGGCCGCCTGCCTCATCGGCTTTGACCACGGGTGCGGGTGGGAATTCAATCTTGCTCATCACCACCATCGACAACACAGCCACCACCATCAATGCCACATAGGCACCGGCGAACGGCATGCCAAACAAGCTCTTGGTTTGAATCGCTAAGTTGGGGCCAATGACCGCGCCAATCAATCCGCCCGCCATCACCAACGACACCGCTTTCTCGCGGTAGTCGGGCTTGCACAGCTCAGCCGCTGCAAAGCGATACAACTGCCCGTTGGCGCTGTAATAGCCCGCCACCAGCGTGGCCGTGACCAACAACCAAAACGATTGCGTCAGCACTGCAAACGCACCCAAGGCTGCGGACAACAAAGCCACCAACAGCCCCAACTGAAACGAGCCCTTGCGCCCAAACCGTTGCTGCGACTTGGCCACCAAACCCGTGCTAAGCGCACCACCCACCACATAGCCCATCACGGGCAAAGTGGCCATCCATGCGACAGGCGCCAAGCTCAACCCGACCAAGCCATTGATGGCAATGAAGGTGACGTTGTTGGTCAGGAACAAACCCTGCGCGATAGACAGCAATACGAGATGACGGTTCATAACGACCTAGAAAATTAAAGTGAGCAATCCAGCAGACATCGCCAAACCATGCACAACAGCGGCAGCGATGGTCAGCACAATGGCAGGCGCCAGACGTGCGGGTTGGTTTGCATTTTTAAACAAAAGCACAAAAGCCCAAACCGATAAGGGCATTGACACCAAACCCCACAACGCAGGCTCGGGGTGAATAAACAGCCACACACCTGCCACCAGCCACGCATGCGCAAGCAAGGCAACAAGTAAATACAGCCAAGCGACGCGGCGTGTACCCAAACGCACCACCAGCGTGCGCTTGCCCACTTGCGCGTCTGCTACCGCATCTGGGAAACCATTGATGACCAAGATGTTGCCCACCAACAGAGCAAAGCTCAGCGCCACGGCTACAGGAATCACAAAGAACAGGCCACGTTGCACATAGTCAGCGCCCACCACCACCAAGCCCCACGTCAACGCCACCGTGGCCTCGCCCAAACCACGCTTCATCAAAGCAAGCGGCGGCGCTGAGTAGCCCCATCCCAGCAACATGCCTGCCAACCCCAACACCACCAAACCCCCACCCGTCTTCACCGCCAGCAAAGCCCCGCAAGGAATCAGAAACACAAACAGAGCCTTAGCCAAGTCGTGCGTGTCTTGCACGCTGACATGGCCGTTTTGAATCAGACGTGCACCACCGGTGAAGGGAAACAGGCCTTGCGTGTTGGCATCATCCGCGCCGTTGAGGGCATCGTGGTAATCGTTGATCACATTGGCGGCGGCGTGCATCAACACGGCCAACACCAAGGTGGGCAGCGCGGTCCACATGTTGGGGCCGTGCCCACATGCCGCAGCCACCACAGTACCCAACACACACGCCACGGCCGTGATGACCAAAAAGCCGGGGCG
>CANGOY010000008.1 GCA_947455585.1 Comamonadaceae bacterium | reverse complement strand
TGGGCGGCATGGGCTCGATTCCCGGCGCATTTGTGGCGGCCTTGTTGATTGCAGAAATCAAAGCGCTGTGCATTGCGGTGGGCACGGTTGACATTTGGGGTGTGTCGTTTGCGTTTTCCAAACTCACCCTGGTTGCTGAGTTTTTAGTGATGGCTGCGGTGTTGATGGTGCGTCCTTGGGGTTTGCTGGGCAAGCCGCAAAGTACGCCGCGCATCAGCACCGAGCAAGAGGTACCGTTTGTTTTGGGTAGCGTTCGTTCGCAGTGGGTGTGGCTGTGCATCGGTGCTGCGCTGTTGGCGTTGCCTCTGTTCACCACTGATTCGCCCTACACCTTGGTGTTGGGTATTGATTTGCTCATCGCTGCGCTGTTTGCCGCCAGCTTGCACTTCATCATGGGGCCTGCGGGCATGCATTCGTTTGGCCATGCGGCTTACTTTGGCGTGGGTGCCTATGCCGCCGCACTGTTGGTGCTGCGTGCGGGGGTGTCTAGCGAAACGGCTTTGTTGTTGGCCCCACTTATCAGCGCATTGGTGGCTGCACCCATTGCGTGGTTTGCGGTGCGCTTGTCAGGCGTGTACTTGGCCATGCTCACTTTGGCGTTTGCACAAATTGTGTGGTCCATCTGTTTTCAATGGGACGACTTCACGGGCGGTAGCAACGGCATCACGGGCGTGTGGCCTAGCGAATGGCTGCAAGACAAGTCTTCTTATTACTGGCTCACACTCGCGCTGGTTGCACTCAGCGCCTATGCCTTACGCCGCGTGTTGATGTCGCCTCTCGGCTACGCATTGCGTGCCAGCCGCGACTCGGTGGGCCGTGCCGAAGCGATGGGGCTGAACGTCGCGCATGTGCAATGGCTAGGCTTTGTGGTGGCCGCTGGCTTTGCTGGGTTGGCGGGCGCTTTGTTTGCGTTTTCTAAAGGCAGCATCTCACCCGATGTGTTGGGCGTGAGTAAGTCAGTCGATGGCTTGGTCATGGTCATGTTGGGCGGTGTGCACACGCTCGTTGGGCCGCTGGTGGGCGCGGTCACATTTACGGCACTGCAAGACAGCTTGGCCCGCAGCACGGACTATTGGCGTGCCGTGTTGGGTGGCAGCATGTTGCTGCTGGTGTTGGTGTTTCCGCAAGGTATTGCAGGCTCGGTGCAGACGCTGTGGCTGCGTATGCGCTCACCCAACGCGCGAGGTGATGCATGAACGCGCACCCCAACACCACGCTTCTAAGCGTCCAACATTTACACAAAGCCTTCGGCGGCAACCAAGCCGTGAACGATGTGTCGTTCAATTTGCAAGCGGGCGAACTGCTTGCCCTCATCGGCCCCAACGGCGCAGGCAAATCCACCACCTTCAATTTGGTCAACGGCCAACTCGCACCCGACAGCGGCAGCATCACCTTGGATGGCGTGTCACTGCTGAGCCGCAAACCCCATGAGCTGTGGCGAATGGGCGTGAGCCGCACGTTTCAAATGGCACAAACCTTTGGCTCGCTCACCGTGGCCGAGAACGTGCAAATGGCGTTGTTGTCGGCTGATGGCAAATCCCTCGCGCCTTGGCTACGCGCCACACACTATCGCCGTGTAGATGCGCTGCAACTGCTAGAAAACGTGCAGCTTGAAACACAAGCCAACCGCCCGTGCAGCGCTCTCGCCTACGGCGATGTAAAGCGCCTCGAACTAGCGATGGCGCTGGCCAATAAGCCTCGCTTGCTGTTGATGGACGAGCCCACCGCAGGCATGGCCCCCGACGAACGACACGCCTTGATGGCGCTCACCCGCAGCTTGGTCAACCAACGCGGTGTGGCCGTGCTGTTCACTGAGCACAGCATGGATGTGGTGTTTGAACACGCCGACCGCGTGCTGGTCATGGCGCGTGGCGCACTCATCGCGCAAGGTACGCTTGCGCAGGTGCAAGCAGACGAGCAAGTGCAAGCGGTGTACTTTGGCAGTGGCAAAACGTTTGACATTTCTCACACGATGCAGGCAATGTCGGCCGACACGTCCACCCATGCAACTGCAAAGGGCGCTTCAATGACAGGGGGCATGCCATGACGCAATCAGCCTCACACCTCACACCTCGCGCTGCTAAAAGCCTGCTCGAAGTACAAGGCTTGAACGCTTGGTATGGCCCAGCACAAGTGGTATTTGATGCGCAACTGCATGTACAACGCGGCGAAGTCGTGGCGCTCATCGGACGCAACGGTGCGGGCAAGTCCAGCACACTCAAAGCCATCATGGGTCTCATGCCGCGACGCGCTGGCAGCGTGGTGTTTGCAGGGCATGACATCTCCAACGCTGAACCCTACCAAGCTGCACGTTTGGGGCTGGGCTATGTGCCCGAAGACCGGCGCATCTTCACCGACCTGACGGTGCTAGAAAACTTGCAACTCGGTGTGCAAGCGGCTCGCCGTTTTGCGGATGGCAACGCTGCACCGCAATCGACGCTCGAACACATCTTTGCGTTGTTCCCAAATTTAGCTGACATGCAGCAATGCCCCGCCAGCCACATGAGCGGCGGTGAACAGCAAATGCTCACCGTCGCGCGCACGCTCATGGGAAATCCGTTGATGGTGTTGCTCGATGAACCCTCCGAGGGCGTAGCCCCCGTCATCGTGGAGCAAATGGGTGAGATGATTTTGGCGCTCAAGCGCCAAGGCGTGAGCGTGTTGCTGTCCGAGCAAAACACGCACTTCGCACAGTGGGTGAGTGACCGCAGCTACACGCTGGACCGCGGCGTACTCAGCGCATAGCCCTCAAACGGCTTGCGGGCCGGCCTTGCCGTTTTTCACCACATAGCTCGCCTGCGTTTTCAACCCTGCCTCACTGCCCGCCGGAAACTTGGTGGTTCTGAAATCGCAGCGCACTTCGCTAGGCGTTACGGTGATGAGGCTGTAGCCGCGCTCATCCGAGCGGTAATGCAACAGGTCTGCATTACTCTCACGAATCACTGCTGCGGGTTTGTCGCCCAAACCGCGCGAGGTGATGGAGGTGGTGACGAACTCACTCGCCACGATGGGTGACTGCGGGTTGTTCGGCTCTAAGCGCAAGTTGGCAGCCACATTGCAATGCACGTCGCCCCCGAGGGTGACCACGTTTTTCAGCTTGGCGTCGACCACGGTTTGCAGCAAACGTTTGCGCGCTTCGGGGTAGCCGTCCCACGCATCGTTCCAGTAGCTGCGGCCCACGGGCGTGGGTATGCTGGTGGAGCTGATTTGCGTAGCTTGTGCGACCAGTTTCCATTGGCGCTTGGATTGGCTCAGGCTATCCGTGAGCCAACGCTCTTGCGCGTGGCCCAACATGGTGCGGCTCGCATCCGTCAACTCGTCGCACTGCACCACCATGCGGCCGCCACCACGCACAGGGTCTCGGCAGGCTTGGGCGCTGCGGTATTGGCGGCAGTCGAGTGTCCAGACATCGGCCAGCTTGCCCCAACTGAGCTGGTCATACAGGCGCATGTTGGATGGGATGTTGGCATCAGGCCCAAGCAAGACCGGTTGGTGTTCAAAGTAGGCTTGATACGCAGCTGCACGGCGCAGCAGCAGTTGCTGTGGGTCGGTGTAGTTTCGGTCTTGGTCGTTGGCGTAGTCGTTGACCACTTCGTGGTCATCCCACATCAGGACCCCTGGATGAGCTGCATGGGCGGCTTGCAACATGGGGTCGCGCTTGTATTGTTCGTAGCGCTCGCGATATTGCGCCAATGTTTTAGGCTCTTCGCCGTTGTGTTTGCGAATGGCGTATTGCGCGTTGCTGCTCTCGTAGATGTAGTCGCCCATGAACAACACAAAGTCGAGTTTTTCTTTGGCAATCTCGGCGTGCGCGATGAACTGCCCTTGCTCGTAGTGCTGGCACGACGACAACGCCACGCGCAGCTCGCGCACATCGGCATTCAACGCGGGCGCTGTGCGTGTGTGACCAACGGTGCTGTGTGCATCGCCTTGGCTAAAGCGGTACCAATAATCGGTACTGGGCTGCAAGCGCTGCACATGCGCGTGCACGCTGTGGCCCCGCGCCTCATCTGTGACCACCTCGGTTGTTTGCACGCGGCGTTTCATGGCCGCATCGGCAAACACCTCCACTTGCACACGCAAAGCCTCGGTGCCCACTGCGCGGTCTTCGTCGCCAAACAACAAGCGCGTCCACAGCACCACCGAGTCAGCGCGTGGGCGACCGCTTGCCACGCCCAATGCAAACGGGTTGCTGCGCCAAGCGCGTGACTTGTCTGCGGGGGCCGCCGCGGCGCTGAACCAAGGGGACAGCGCCAAAGCGATGGCGCTGCGTTGCAGGTGTTGGCTAAATTCGCGTCTTTGCATGTTTGGGCTCAATCAATAAGCCGCCATGTTAAACGCCAGTCTCTTAACGTTCGCGCAGTGCTTGTGAAACGTTTTGCAAGGGACGGAACAAATACTCCAGCACGGTCTTTTGGCCGGTGCGGATTTCTACCGTCGCCGTCATTCCGGGCGTGGGGTCTAGCTTCAAACCTTTGCGCACCAAGTTGGCATCTTTGATACGCACCAAGATTCGGTAATAGCCCTCTTCCATGTCGGCGGGGTTGGCACCAGGTTTGCGTTGCTGACGGTCGTCTTTGAGCGTGTCGGGGCTTAAGTGTTCCAGCTCACCGTCTAAGCCCCCGTATTTGTTGAAGTCGTACGAGCTGAGCTTTACCACTGCTTTTTGGCCCACCTTCAAGAAGGCCACATCCGACGGTTTGACATAAGCCTCGACCATCATTTCGTCTTCGGTCGGCACGATTTCCAAAATCGGCTGCCCGGCTTGAATCACACCACCCACCGTGGTGACTTGCACATTTTTCACCACGCCCTTCATGGGCGACTTGATGGTGGTGTGCAAATACGCATCTTCACGCGCCGAAGCACTTTCTTTGGTTTGCGAGAGGTCGGATGACACACGCGTCAACTCATTGTTCGCATCGGTCAGATAACGGTTCTTACGTTCTGCGCGCTGACCCATGAGCTCGGCTTGTTGACGCTTCAAACGCAACAACTCCACCTCCGACATCACGCCACCTTGGACCAAAGGCGCGGTCAGTGTGATTTCGCGCGTGATGGCTGCGAGCGATGCATCCACCGCTTGCAGCGATTCGGTCAACGCCTGCTTGCGGGCTTTGTAGGCCTGCGTTTCTTGGGTGATGAGTTGAGGCTCATCTTTCAACTCGGGCGGAAAATTCAAAGGCGTGTTGTTGGCCTCGGCACGCAACCGTGCGGCCATGGCCAAGAGCGACAAATACTTTTCATTCGCTTCGCGGTAGCCAGCGCCCGAACGTGCATCGTCCATTTGCAAGAGCACTTGGTCTTTTTCCACCACGTCGCCTTCGTGCACCAGCATCTCGCGCAGCACACCTGAGTCCAAACTCTGAATCACCTGTTCGCGGCTAGAGGGAATGACTTTGCCTTGGCCTCGTGTGATTTCATCGAGGCTAAAAAACCCTGCCCAAATCAAACCAAAAAACAAAGTCGCTGCGGTGGCCCACACCAAAATTCGGCTGGCTTCGCGCTCATCGTCTTCCACAGTGCGCACGCCAAAACCTGCGGCTTTTTTGTCGTCTTGCCAAAGCTCGCGCAACTTAGCCCATAAGGCTTGTGCTGGGGCCACATAGCCCATCAACTTGTCTTTCATGCTTGTGCTCCAGTTGTCTTCACATCCACGCCACGCGACAACTTTTCAATCATTTCTTGCTTGGGCCCCATCATCACGCACTGCCCCGCCTCAATCACGGCCACCACGTCAGCCCACTCCAACAGCTGTGGGCGGTGTGTAGACATCAGCAAGGTTCGACCTTTGAGCCACTCTTTCAACACCGCAATCACATGCGCTTCGGTGTTGCCGTCCATGTTGGCGGTTGGCTCGTCCATGAAGACGAGCTGCGGGTCACGCAACATCATGCGTGCAATCGATAGCAACTGACGCTGACCGCCCGACAAACCGCCACCCGCTTCGGTGATGGGCATGTCCAAGCCGCGTGGGTGCGCAGCCACCATCTCGTACAAGTTCAGTGATTTCAAGACTTCAATGATCTTGGTGTCGCTGATCCATGTTTCTGACAGCACCATATTTTCACGCACAGTCCCCATGAACAACTGGGGGTCTTGCCCCACATAGCCCATGCAACTGCGCACCTCGGCGGGTTCGATTTGTTGCATCTCCACGCCATCCAAACGCACACTGCCGCCCAGCGGGGTGTACAGGCCCGCCATCAGTCGCAACAAGGTGCTCTTGCCACTGCCCACACGCCCCAAAAGCGCTACGTGTTGACCCGGATTCACTTTGATAGACAAACGCTTGATCACGGGAATGGCATGTTCGCCGGGATAACCAAACTCCAGTGCCTGCGCCTCTAAGCCGCCCTCAATGCGCTCTGGCACCACGTAGGTACGGCCTACGATGCGGTCTCGAGGGCGCTTCATCAAACCATCCAATGTTTCGAGCGAAGACACCGCCTGTTGGTAGCGTGAAGCCAATGACATCACACCACCCAACGGACCCAAAGCACGGCCCGCCAAAATGACCGAAGCAATCAAGCCACCCAGCGTCAGCATGTTGGCGTGAATCATGTACACACCAGCCACCACCATGAACACCGTCACCAGTTGCGTCACGGCCGTGGTGCAACCCATGATCCAGTTGGTGATGGCGCGAATTTCTTTGTACGAATCCGAGCCTGCTTTGTTGGATGTTTCCCAACGGCGTTGCAAATAGTTTTCTGCGTTGTGCGCCTTGAGCAATTCCAAGTTCAACACCGATTCGACCAACACGCTTTGCTTGTCGCCCGACTCTTTCATGTTGGCGCGCATGGCGGTCATCAACGGCTTTTGCGCCCAGATGCCTTGCGCCACCAACAGTGGCACAGCCAATCCAGGAATCCAAGCCAAGGGGCCGCTGACCATGGCAATCAAGGCCAAGAACAACAACACAAACGGCATGTCGGCCAACACCACCAACGATGCGGACGAGAAGAAATCGCGCAGCGATTCAAAGTCACGCATTGAGCTGGCAAATGTGCCCACCGATTGCGGGCGGTTCTCCAAACGAATGCCCATCACTTCACGCAGCAGCGTGGCGTTGATGGCCAGGTCGGCCTTCTTGCCGCCTAAGTCCACCAAGCGCGCTTTGAGCCAACGCATGATGAACTCCATCACGATGGCCACCGCAGTGCCAATGGCCAAGGTCCACAACGAGGCATACGCTTGCGTGGGCACCACGCGGTCGTACACGTTCATGGTGAAGAACACACTCGCCAAGGTGAGGATGTTGGCCACAACAGTCGCCACCATCGACTCCACATAGAAATGGCGGAAGCGCCACAGCGTGCCCCAAAACCAACTGAAGGCGGCACCTTGCATGGGCGCCAAGGTTTGGTCACTGCGCTTGGGCGGCAGCTTGACCACCAACACCTCGTCACGCGACAAACCTTGCAACTGCTCTAACGACACGCGGTCATCTTGTGCGCCGGCTTCGGCCCACCACACCACAGCGGTGTTGCCCTCAATCGCACGCAACACACACGCACGGCCATCCACCAACGACACCAGCACGGGCATCACATAGCTGGGAATATCGGCCAAGGGCTTGCGCGACCAACCGGCTAACAAACCGTGTTGATGCGCTAAGTCTGGATATGCCTCTAAAGGAATGCGCCCTGCGTCATCCAAGGCAAAACCTTGGCGCATGGCAGGCACATGCAGTGGGTGGCCCAGTTGCTTGGCCACCAAGGCCAGACACACCAACAGTGCATCCGCGGAACCATCCGCTTGTTCAGGAGTTCTCATCGCTTAAAACCTTTTTGCCAAATCACCCATCGCCGCTAACAAACGGGCGCGGGTGACTTGTTCGTCATAAAACGCCGTCGTTGCTGCGCTTTGGTAGCTGAACGCTTCGGCTTGAATATTCAATAAATCCAACAATTGGCGACGCGCCAAACGGAACTGCAAACGGTAGCCATCGACCACCTTGTCGCCCACGCGCGCTTGGCTCTCGCCCTGAATGGCACGACCTTGTGCATTGACCCACTCTTGGTAAGCCACGGCCGCTTTTTCACGCGCCAACAAACGCGCTTCTTCCAAAGCGTTTTGTGCCGCCGTCAACTGCCCCACCGCCGTGCGCACACCTGCAGCCGTAGCACCACCGCTGTAAAGCGGCATGTTCAGCTGCACTTGTGTGAAGGTGTCTTCTTTGTATTGAAGAGTCGAACCCACCGTGATGGGGTTGAGTTGGCGCGTCGACGTCAAATCCACCGTGGGCCAGTATTGACCTTTGGCCAAACTCACCGCTGCCTCGGCGGCCTGCATTTGTGTTTTTTGCTGGGCGATAGAGGGCAAGTCGTCAGACACCGAATCCATCACTTGTTCTACGCTTTGTGGCACTTGGCCCAGACGCCCTGTTGGGTTCAGCGTTTCTTTCAAGCCCAACGGCTTGGCGGACAAGCTGCCTTGCCAAAAACGGCTCAAACGTTGGCGCGCTTGGTACAGCTCGGTTTGGCGCTGCAACTTGGTCAACGACGCGTTGTCCACACGCACTTGCGCTTGCTCAAGGTCGATACGGCGGCCGGTGTCCACATCCACAATTTTTTGAATGTCGCTCAACGTCACGCGGTGTGACTCTAAGTTCTTTGACGCCAACTCAAACATGTCCAGCGCACGCGCCCAGTTGATATACGCCTCGGCGGCTTGCAGCGCCACATCGTCACGCGTCAGCGCCTCTTGGTACTCGCTGCTTTGCGTCAGCGCTTCAGCACGCTCGGCATCTGCCTCGATGCGACCACCCGACCACAGGTTCAAACGCACTGACGGTGAACGTGTGTTGGGGTGAATCGATGCGGGCAACTCGGTATTGGCGTACTTGCTGCGCGCATAGCCATAGCTAATTTGCGGCATGTGCGCGGCGCGGGCACGGTCAATGTCGGAGCGCTGCGCCTCGGTCTTGGCCTTGGCTGCCAACATAGAGGGATAAATCGCCAATGCGTTTTGAACCACCTCAGTGAACGATTGGGCCTGCGCCTGCACCCCAAAAACGAGCAAGGCGGCGGCAACACATGTCAATTTGATTTGCTGGCTTTTGGTTTTCATATTTGCTAGTTTCTATCAATTTATGACTCGAAACGTTAAAATTTGTAAATCATTTGTTCGCATTTTAGATTGAATGCGCACCCATAAATCAACTTGATTTTGAGTAGTGGTTAACCCTTTAGCGTATGTGTTTCGAGGGGTGCCGTCTATACGCCATGTGGCGTATAGACGATGATTAACCTATGCCCGTTTGACTCATCACACTTTGAACTATTAGGTGCAGTTCATCGTTATTAGTCGCAACATATGTGTAGTCAGTAAATCCTGGCACTGAATTAACTACTTTTGAACTGAACGTTGCCCCAACCATCACCACAAAATCATTGCTATCGCCCAACACTGTCAGCACATGATTGTCTGCCTGCATAAGACTGGCCAAATTTAATTTAACCGTGTTGCTACCAGTGTGCAAAAAATCTGCATTAATTATTTCAACGCTATTTAACTTCGTAAGGACTTGCGTAAAGTCGAAAACGCCGGAACCATGCATGTCCAACGTATCAGTGGTGGTGGTTTTGCCGTTGACGACCAGACCATCTGAAGTTAACGCATGAAACTCTTGCTTAATCAGCCCTATTGGTGACGTCACTTCCATATCAAATGTTTGACTCGCAGTTCCATCTAGTGATTTCACAACAAACAAGTCATGGCGAATTGAATCGCTTGAACCTAAATCACCATTGTTTTTTGTGTAAGTCCAGTCATATGAACCTGCCGTGACTGGGTTTGTTGCGTCATTGATTTCAAATTCACCAAATTGACCTTTGAATTTGGTACCAAGCACACCCACCTCTAATTTGCTCTCCCCTGCATCTGCGTCTGCAATAACCAATTTATCGCCAACTGATGCAGGTCCTGTTTGACTGATCTGTTTGACCGATGCGCCTGTAATGAATGGCACATCATTTTGACCGTTGACAACAACCGTTAATGTCGTTTCACTCGTATGGTTCAACCCATCAGTTAATGTGTAAAAAAACTTATCTTTTCCAGGGGTCTTGCTTAATGCTTGTACATTGACATCTGTATTACTAAGCGCGTACTGATACGTTCCGTCAGCCTGTACTGAAAGCTTTCCAAACACACCAATGATTACTGTCTCTCCAGTTGCAGACACTTGTTGATACGCTCCGGCATCTACCTTTATCTGACTCACTTTTAAACCGCTCATCGCAACAGCAGTTGCACTATCAGCTACCCCACCCTTGGAATCTCCAGCAATCAATCCTCCATTTACCGTCAATAAAGTATCTTCAGTTACCGAGTTCGTATCAGGATTAGCTGTGACGCTGGCATCAGTAATCTGCAACGAATGTGTCGTTGTTTGGACTTGATTACCGGCGATATCTTCGATCACTGCCTTGATTGTGTACATGCCATTAATAAGAGCGGTCGTTGGTGTAATCGTTGTCCAAGTGCCATCACTTGCTGGGTCTACGAACTCTTCAGCTACTATTTTTTGTGATGTATCTAGAATTTGAATTCGTACACGCTCCCCCTTAGCCACCCCCGAATTTGTAAAACCTGTCACTTTTCCGCTAATAAAAACCGCGGCATCTGTGGTGATGAAATCGTGTATATCAGTACCCGTGTCTTCAGAAACAGCACTGATTTCAATTTTTGCATCCTTGTTTGGATCAACTTGATTATTGGGTTGGTTGGTTGCCGTACTGTGATCAATCGTAAAAGTTGTTCCCGCAACTTGGCTAGTTTTTCCATTCAGCGTCGATTTCACTGTTGATGCGTAAACTCCATCTGCCAATGTTCCGCCGACAGCATTCGATATGCCTTTGTTATCGACTACAAAACTGTATGTCCCGTCTGTCGAACTAGCTTTTGTTTGATACGTCACTCCTGCAATCACAACCTCTATATCTGCTCCCTTATCTGCCAAGCCTGTATAAATTGGATTTTGATTATTTGTGATGCTGTCCGTTTGAGAAATGCCCGTGTCATCTAGGGCATCATGTTTTAGACCACCAGTTTGTCCGCTTGGAACATCTGTAATCTCTAACGGTTGCGTAACTGCCTTTACAACGTTGCCTGCCGCATCTTCAATCGTTGCACTTATTGTGTATTTTGCGATTGGCAATGCTGCCGAGGATGCTGCTGTAACCCACGTCCCATCACTCGCTGGAACTACATACTCATCGACTAAGACCTTATTTGTTGCATCCAATATCTGAATGTGTACACGCTCACCGGCAGCTACGCCTGAATTACTAAAACCTGTAACCTTGCCACTTATTAACACAGTTGTATCGCTTGTCACAAAGTCATGCGCATCACCACCCGTGTCATCTGATACTGCACTGATTTCAATTGTTGCGACGTTATTTGGATCGTCTTTGTTATCAGGTTGATTCTTCGTTGCACTTTGGTCAACCATAAATGGTGTGCCATCCGCCGTGCTACTTCCGGCTGAGTTAGTAACCTTAATGACGGGGGTGTACTTACCATCATTCAATTTGCCCAGCGCCTCGTTACCGCCCACTTCGACGGTATAGACCCCTGGAGTGCTTGTCTCTATCGCGTTGTAATCTTTGCCATTTACAGTAACTACGACAGTTGCGCCATGCTCTGCGTTAATAGTTAATTGTGGTTTGTTATTTTTGGTGTAACTATCATTTATCAACGTACCCGTGTCATTTGTAGCGTCATGGGTCAGGCTGCCAGTGGCTTTAGCGGGAACAACAACCACTGCCGCACCACTGCCGCCGCCACCTCCGCCCCCCGCCGCAGCTGCAGCAGCAACACCACCGGCCACAAGCCAACCACTCACACCACCAGCAGCCGCCACCAATGGCAAAGCCGACAACACAAAGTCATCGCCCAATGGGCCGCCGCCTAGCGACACGATGACAGGGGTGTTGCCGTCTTTGAGCTCGGCTGGCATGCTGCTGATGGCGGGGTCTTGGGGCACGTATTCGTACATGCCACCGTTTTCAGCGTTACCTACCAAGGTGGGCATGCCGTTGTCTTTGTCTTTGTCGGTGTTTTCTGCGTAGTAGTCTTCAATCACCACGTCGGCGCGTTGGCTGCCGTCAAACAAGATGACCAAATCTTTGCCCACGCGTTTGAGACGCACTTGGTCTGGAGCCAAGCCCTTGCCTTTGAGTTCGTCTTGCAACTGAAAGCGCCAGCCACGCTTGGCCACCAAGTGCACGGGTTCGCCCTTGGCGCCTACACCCTGCTCAACGCTGACGGGTTTGATGTCCGTGCCTTTGCCGTCGTTCACCAATATTTTGTATGTTTTAGCCATGATGTGTTCCCTCAGTTGGTTGCTTCAGCTGCTTGTGTGGCAGTCACTTCCACCACCACGCGGCGGTTGGGTTTGTTGCAAGCCACGTTGGCTTTGTTCAGCTCTTTGCCACAGGTTTTCACGACAGGCTCTGTGTCACCACGGCCTTCGGTGGTGATGTTGTTGGCACTCAAGCCACCTTTGACCAAATACGACTTGATGGCCGCTGCACGTTCTTGCGACAGCTTCATGTTGCTGGCCGTTGAACCAAACTTATCGGCATGACCCACGATGTGCAAATTCACACGGTCTGCTGCGCCAAACTCGCTTTTGATGCGTTTGCTCAGGTCATCGAGCAAGGCGCGGCCTTTGGGCGGAATGGTGTCGGCATCTGATTTACCGAATGGGAACAAGGCATCGGCACCCAAGGTAATGGTTTGGGGCTTTTTCGCTGGCTTGGGTGAAGGTGCTGGTTTGCCTGCGTCTTGGCAGGTCACCGCTTCGGGTACGCGTGAAACCGTGTGTTGTTGTGCGCGGGTTTTGACCAACTCAGGCAACGACTTTTCGGGGCGAACCGACATCATCAGTGCGTGGCCGTTGACCTCTTCAAACACTTGCACAAACGTTTCTTTACCGCCTTCAAGCACCAAGGTATTGGTCACGTCGTAGCTATCGTGCACGGTTTGACCGTTTTCCACCATGCGGGCGGACACCTCAATGCTGGACGGTGGCAAACACAGCTCGGTGAATGCACCGCGCTGCAACGAAGCTTGGTAAGCCCCGTTGATGTAAATGCTGGCAGCGCCCGGATTTTTGTCTGTTGCCAAGCGGTAAAGCACGAGGCGGGTTTGCTGCTTGACTAATAAATTGGGCACCTTGAACTTCTCGCCCAACGGTGCCGTGATGCTGGGCTGCTGCGCATGCGCCCCAAGACTTAGTACGACTAAAGAGAAACAGCACAACTGTGCTGCTACTTGTTTCAGCGAATTTTTCATCGGACGCACCCTAAAGTTCTAGTATTAGGATTATAAACGTCTCTTAAGTTCTTTTGTTTGTTGTATTTTTTCTTTTTTAGCTATTTAATATTCATATTTACGGCGCTTGCCAGACCTGCGTTATGGAGCGCGTTTGTGCCGCGACATCCAACACGGCTACTCCTTACAAACGTTGGCGTAACTTTTCTTCAATCTCAGCCAGGAAGCAGCGCCAGCTCTTGCTCAATCGCACCAAACACGCTCTGGCCATCTTTGCCTTTGGCTTCGATGCGCACGGTGTCGGCAAACTTCATGTACTCGGTGGTGGCTTTGCCATCGAGCGCGGTTTCCATGGCGCGTTTTTCGGCGATGCAGCTGTAGCCTTTGGGCCATTCGGTTGTGCTGTTTTTCTCAAAGCCTGCATTGCTCACCGTGCCGCTGCTCACAACGGTGCCCGCGCGCAGGGCGCGAGTTTTGCTGGCGTGCGCCACAAGTTGGCCAAAGTGATGCGTCATGTCCGTGCTTGCGTCGCACATGCCGACCTTGCGGCCGTTCCATGCCACTTGCACGGTCAGGTGCACGCATCCGTTGTCCCATGCGTCGCCTAGCTCGTCGAGCGTCACGGCCACGGGGCTGAATGACGTCGCGGGGTGGCTTTGCACGTTGTGGGCGACATTGCGCAAGGTGATAGCGTTGGAGAGCATGACCAAGCGGATGCTTTCTAAAGCATCGTCAGCCGAGGCACCCACGGGCACGTCGCCTGTGATGACGGCGACTTCGGCAGAGAAATCTACGCCTAAGTTTTCGTTGGCACACACCACATGGTCGTGTGCGCCTAGCAAAGCATCGCTGGATGCTTGATGCACAGCCAAGTCGCCGTCACCCTCGCCCAACAAGGCGGCGTGGCTGGCGTAGGCTGTGCCTGTCAGGCGCTGGTAGGCGCGGGGCAACGGGGCCATGCACAAGGCGGCGTCAAACGGAAACGCGTGTCTGGCTTTTCCATTGTTCAGGGTTTCATACAAGTCTTGCAGCTGCGGGGCCATGAAGCCCCAGTCGTCCAGCGCTTGCTGCATGCGGGTGGCGATGCCCGTCGCATAATGCGCGGTGCTCAGGTCACGCGAGACAACCACCAGTTGTCCATCGCGTGTTCCGTCTTTGTATGTGGCTAATTTCATGCCACGATTCTATGAAAGAACGCTGCCTCGCCATGCACGCCCGTGCCCTGCCCTCCAGCCCAGTTAGCCCGCCTCATTTGCAGCGCAAGCATGCGGTGCTGTTGGTGACTGGCGTGTTGGTGCTGCACCTGTGGTTTTTAGCGGGCATGCCGCTTTGGTTCTCGCCCGACTCGGGCCAGCCATTGCGCACACAGGCGTTGATCACGCGACAAATTGAGGTGGCTGCGCCACGCGCGCCCCAAGTGCCGCAGCCCGTAAAACCAGTTCAGGCAAAACCCGCCCCAGCAACAAACACCGAAGCACCCGACCAGCCCAGCGAGAGCGCCAAGCCCTTGAAGTTCGACGACTTCGGCCAAGACCTGTCCGCCCCCGTCAGTCTGCCCAGTCGCAGTGCCACGGGCGTAGACTTGCCGCCCTACAAACGCGCTGGCAGCGAAGGGTTGACCGAAGTCACCGCCTTCAAAGCGCCAGAGTCAGCGCTTCTTAAATACCAAGTGCAAGGCCAAGCCAAGGGCTTTAACTATTGGGCAACGGCAGAGTTGAACTGGGTGCAAAACGGCAAAGAGTACGAGGCACGCTTAGAAGTGAGCGCCTTTTTGCTTGGCTCACGCGTGCAGGTGAGCAAAGGTACCTTGGGCGCAGAGGGCGTCATGCCCACCCGCTTTGGCGACAAAACCCGCAGCGAACTGGCAGCACATTTTCAGCGCGACAAAGGCATCATCAGCTTCAGCGCCAATTCGCCTGATGCGCCGCTACTCAAAGGCGCGCAAGACCGCTTGAGCGTCGTGCTGCAACTCAGCAGCCTGCTGGCGGCAGACCCCACGCGGTTTCCCACTGGCACCATGCTGTCGTTCCAAACCGTGTCGCAGCGTGAGGCTGAGGTGTGGCAGTTTTTGGTGGAGAAAGAAGAAATGCTGCAACTGCCCTTTGGCGACATCAGCGCCATCAAACTCAACCGCAAGCCGCGCCGAGAATTTGATCAGCAAATTGAAATTTGGTTTGCGCCCACTTTGGGCTATTTACCTGTGCGTTTGCGCATCACCAACGCCAACGGCGACTTTGTAGACCAACTTTTAAGCAAGGCTGAAAAGCCCAACCCTTGAATTTGGCCGTTTGAATCCGATATGCTTAGATGCAATTCGTTTTTCGCCGAAAGATTCCCATGGACATGCTCTACAACTCCGACACATATTCGGTCATGCACCTGCAAGTGGATGACGCGTTGGTGCCTGTCCGCCCTGACGTGCCCGCACTGGCACGCCACGGCTTTGAAATTGTGGACAAACGCTCGGGCAAAGAGATTTACCTCGAAGGCTCATGGGCTGAGCAATTCCAAGCCCATTTGCGCGCTTGGCAAGAGAACGCCCCCAGCCAAGAAGAGGTGGAAGACACCTTGGCTGGCTATGCTGAGCTGGCTCAAAATCCAGTCGTGGTGCACTGAGCCTGCGCATGCACGACACCTAGGGCGCTTCGGCGCCCTTTTTCATGCCCAGTCCTACCTACAATCGCAAACATGACTGCATACATCCTTAATTTGTCTTGCCCTGACCGCCAGGGCATCGTGCACGCCGTGTCTGGCTTTTTGCTGGAGCGCAAAGGCAACATCGAAGAAGCCGCCCAGTACAACGACCACGCCACAGGCTTGTTCTTCATGCGCGTGCAATTTGCGTGCGATGCGGTGAAGCCAGAAGAATTGCGCGAACAACTCGCCACCTTCGCGACGGGCTTTGACATGAAGTGGTCGCTGCACGACACCACGCAACCCATGCGCACGGTATTGATGGTCAGCAAAGAAGGCCATTGCCTGAACGACTTGTTGTTCCGCGTCAAAAGCGGCCTGCTGCCTTTGGACATTCGCGCCATAGTCAGCAACCACCGCGAGTTTTATCAACTGGCGGCCAGCTACAACGTGCCGTTCCACCACATTCCCGTCACCGCCGCGACCAAGGCACAAGCCGAAGCCAAAGCGTATGAAGTGATTGAAGCCGAAGGCGCAGAGCTGGTAGTGCTGGCCCGCTACATGCAAATTTTGAGCGACGACTTGTGCAAGAAATTGTCTGGCCGCGCCATCAACATTCACCACAGCTTCTTGCCAAGCTTCAAGGGTGCCAAGCCGTATTACCAAGCGCATGACCGTGGTGTGAAGCTCATTGGCGCCACCGCCCATTACGTGACCGCCGACTTGGACGAAGGCCCCATCATTGAGCAAGACGTGGCCCGTGTGGACCACAGCAAAACCGTGGAAGACTTCACCGCCCAAGGCCGTGACACCGAAAGCCAAGTGTTGGCCCGTGCTGTGAAGTGGCACAGCGAACACCGCGTGCTGTTGAACGGCCACAAGACCGTCATCTTCAAATAAACAGGCCACCGGGTCATGAGCGCCAGCCGCATCCCGCCCATTCAGTGCTTGCTCACGTTTGAGGCATTGGCGCGGTTGCGCTCGGTCACACAAGCCGCTGAAGAGCAATGCGTCACACCCAGCGCGGTGAGCCACCGTGTGAAGCAGCTTGAGCAGTTACTAGGCGTCAAACTCTTTGGCCGAGCTGATTTTTCGCTCACCACAGAAGGCAGCGAATACTTGGCCCATGTGCGCGAAGGCTTGGCCATCCTTGAGCGTTTCCCCGGCAAAGACGGCACCGCCACACCTGGCAAACGCAAACTGCGCTTGGCCGTCACGCCCACTTTTGCCCGCTCCATCCTGATGCCGCGCTTGCGCCAGTTTGCCGATGCGTACCCCGAGATTGATATCACCCTACAAGTGAGCATTCCATTGCTCGATGTGGTGGCCGAAGACGCCGACCTGACCATTCGCTTTGGCACAGGCCGCTACGCCGACGTGGAACACATCTGCCTGATGAAAGACGACGTGACGCCCTTGGCCTCACCCGCCTACATCCGCGAACACGGCCCGTTTGACAACCCCGAAGATTTGGCCGATGCCACCTTGTTGCGCAGCCCGCTTGAACCATGGCGCACTTGGTTTGCGGCGCATGACCAAGACTGGCCCGAACCGATTGATGGCAGCAGCTTCAACGACATTGGCCTGATGTGCGATGCCGCAGCGCAGGGCTTGGGCGTGGGCCTGGTGCGCTTAAAGCTGGGCGCTCCGTGGCTGGAAAACGGCACGCTGGTGCGCATCTTCCCGCGCCAAGTGCCTAGCCCGCATGGGCATTACCTGTGTTGGCGCACGGGGGCGATGGACCGCTGGGAGTGTGCGGCCTTTGCGGATTGGTTGAAGAAAGCTGTTCCTTAAGCTTTTTCTCTCGCTTTGAATGTGAGGGACCGGTACCGCCACACGGCTTACATCGCTGCACGACGAATGGCGCCGTATGACGGTACCGGCCCCTCCCATTCACGACATTTGAACTAACGCAACGAAACACATACCTTTTGGCGCACATGGGTCGGCCAACGCTGCTCAGCCAGCTTTGGCCGTTGATGCCGACCTTGCGCGACAAAAGTAAGGCAACAAAACCATTTCAACCCTAGGTGTAACTTTCTTCACACGCCAACCGCCAGTTTTGCCGTAAAGTGCAACGCATGAACGCACCACTCACCTCCGACCAGCAAAACACCCTTGCCCGCGCCGACCGCCAAGCCCAAGTCGTGCAAGCCCTGCTGAAAGTGCTGCCCCAGCACGCCCTGCTCTACACCCTTGAGGACACCGTGCCTTACGAGTGCGACGGCCTCACCGCTTACCGCGCTCGCCCCATGTGCGTGGCCTTGCCCGAGACTGTGGACCAGGTACAAGCCGTACTCAAGGCCTGCTACGCACTCGACGTGCCCGTGGTCGCACGCGGTGCTGGCACTGGCCTGTCGGGTGGCGCGATGCCCCACACCATGGGTGTGACGCTGTCGCTGGCCAAGTTCAACCAAATCCTCAACATCGACCCCATCGCTAGAACTGCGGTGGTGCAGTGCGGTGTGCGCAACCTCGCCATCAGCGAAGCGGTGTCGCAATACGGGCTTTACTACGCGCCCGACCCTTCCAGCCAAATTGCTTGCACCATCGGTGGCAACGTGGCCGAGAACTCGGGTGGCGTGCATTGTTTGAAATACGGCCTCACTGTGCACAACGTGCTCAAGGTGAAGGGCTTCACGGTAGAGGGCGAGCCGATTGAGTTTGGCAGCGATACACTTGACACACCGGGCCTCGACCTGTTGCCCGTTGTCGTGGGCAGCGAAGGCATGTTGGCCGTGACCACAGAAGTCACCGTCAAGCTCGTTCCCAAACCACAACTGGCGCGCTGCATCATGGCCAGTTTTGACGATGTGCGCAAAGCGGGCGACGCCGTGGCTGCGGTGATTGCCGCAGGCATCATCCCGGCCGGTTTAGAGATGATGGACGGCCCCATGACCGCCGCTGTGGAAGACTTTGTCCACGCCGACTACGACCTGAGCGCCGCTGCGATTTTGCTGTGCGAGAGCGACGGTAC
>CANGOY010000007.1 GCA_947455585.1 Comamonadaceae bacterium | reverse complement strand
GCTGCAACGCAGGCTCAGCGTGGGCACCGTTGATTCGTTTCAGGGCCAAGAGCGCGACATCATTGCCATTACCTTGACGCGCAGCCACCCCCAAGGTGAGATCGGCTTTCTGTCCGACATCCGCCGCATGAACGTGGGCATGACCCGCGCACGGCGCAAGCTGTTGCTGGTGGGCGATTCGTCAACGCTTTGTCGCCATCCGTTTTTT
Source organism: Comamonadaceae bacterium (assembly GCA_947455585.1). Classification (GTDB taxonomy): domain Bacteria; phylum Pseudomonadota; class Gammaproteobacteria; order Burkholderiales; family Burkholderiaceae_C; genus Limnohabitans. The sequence goes on along the minus strand of CANGOY010000007.1, from coordinate 18,766 downwards.
GTGGAGTTGCTGGCATATGTGAAGGGAGTGGGGGGCTATCGCACAGCCCATGAGCTGGGCAAACAGACCTGAAAGCCAAACTGCTGGCCAACCCTGCCGTTCGCCAAGCCTATGACGCACAAGCGCCCGAGTTTGAGCTGGCCCGTGAATTGATTGCAGCACGCAAGCAAGCGGGCCTGACGTAAGGCGATGTGGCCGCACTCATGGGTACAACCCAAAGCGTGGTGGCACGCATCGAAAGCGGCAGGGGCACGCCATCGATGCGAGCTGTCCAACGTTTTGCCAGTGCCGTGGGAGCGCATGCTGTGGTGCGCATGGAGCCTTTGACGGTCGCATAAACTTGTCGCAGATTGGCGATTCGTCCACGCTTGGTGCTCAACACGGTATTGCTATGTGCGGGGCGATGAGCGCCAGATTTCTTGGTTAGGCCAACGGGTCCATCGTCTGCGGGCACTTCACACTGACCCGCTCCCACGCAGGTGCATCGCTCATATTCATTAGCGTGTCTTTAGCTTCCAGCTTGGCTGCACTCAAGCACCCACCCCACACACACCCATCGTCTAGGCATACCACATCTGCGCGTTCTGCAATGTGCACGGTAGACCAATGGCCAAAGGCAATACGCACATCGGCGGTTAGTCGGCCCGGCACATCAAACCACGGCATCAAGTGCGCGGGGGCTTTGTCTGCGCTTTCTTTCACGCTGAAATCCATCGCGCCCTGTGCATCGCAAAAACGCAAGCGGGTGAGGGCGTTGACGATGACGCGCAAGCGGTCTGCGCCCTCTAGGTCATCACGCCACACATTGGGCATGCCGCCATACATTTGCGGCATGAAGTGCACCCAGTCGTCGCTGCGCAGCAAGGCTTCTACTTCGCCAGCCAGCGCCATGGTTTGCTGCGCCGTCAATTGCGGCAGCACGCCCGCATGCACCATCAGCACCTGGCCCACTTGCAACGCCATGTGTTGGTGGCGCAGCCAGTGCAGCAGCTCGGCGCTGTCGGGGGCGTTCAAGATGTCTTGGGTGGTATCTTGTTTGTTGGGCTTGCGCACGCCTTGCGACACAGCGAGCAAGTGCAAATCGTGGTTGCCCAGCAAGCATTGCGCACTTGCCCCGAGGGCCATCAAGCGTCGCAGCACGCCTGCGTTGTTGGGGCCGCGGTTGACCAAGTCGCCCAGCAAATACAGCGTGTCGCGGCTGGGGGAGAACGCGATGTGCGTTAACAAACGTTCCAAGGCTTCGTCGCAGCCTTGCACGTCGCCAATCAAGTAAAGTGACATGTGTTGATTGTCTCTATTGTTTTTGACTGTTTGAATTCCCAATGGACGTTCTGCTGATTGTTTTCCTCACCTTGCTCAATGGCTTGTTCGCTATGTCAGAGATGGCGTTGTCGTCTAGCCGTAAAGCGCGCTTGGCTGCTTTGGCTGAGACGGGCGATGGTGGCGCGTATGCCGCGCTGGTGTTGATGGAGCAGCCCACACAGTTTTTATCCACCGTGCAAATTGGCATCACGTCCATTGGTGTGCTCAATGGCATTGTGGGTGAGGCAGCTTTTAGTGACGACTTGTCGTATTGGCTGCTGGTGCAAGGTGTGCCCGAGGCCATTGCGCCAGGTTTGGCCACTGCGTGTGTGGTGACCATCATCACCTTCAGCACCATTTTGTTTGGCGAGCTGGTGCCCAAGCGCATTGGCCAGTTGTTTCCCGAGTCGGTGGCTCGCGTGGCTGCACCTGTGATGTTGACTTTGGCCACGATGGCCAAGCCTTTTGTGTATTTGCTCTCGGCCAGCACCAGCGGCATGTTGAAGTTGTTGCGCATCGATGTGCATGGCGCACGCACAGTGACAGAAGAAGAAATTTCAGCCAGCTTGGTTGAGGGCGTGGATGCGGGCTTGATTGAACAGCACGAACACCAAATGGTGCAAAACGTGTTCAACCTCGACGAGCGTCCGCTCACCTCCATCATGGTGCACCGCTCTGACATCGAGTGGCTCGATTCCAAACTGCCCGTGCCCCAAGCCTTGGCGCAAGTGGGCGCGAGCGGTGCGCACTCGTGGTACCCCGTGTGCCGTGGCGACCTTGACAACGTGGTGGGTGCGGTGAGTGTGTCTCAGCTCTTGCGCTTGCCACCCGGCACAGACATGACGGTGGAGGCCTTGGCCAAACCTGTGGCGTTTATTCCTGAAACTTTGAGTGGTTTGGATTTGCTAGAGCAGTTTCGCAAACCCGCCGAGCGCGCCACCGCGCATGGCCGCATGGTGTTGGTGGTCGACGAATACGGCGTGGTGCACGGTTTGCTCACACCGCGCGATTTGCTCGAGGCCATCACGGGTGAGTTGCTACAGGCCACGCCCTCCGACGAAGCGTGGGTGACACAGCGCGAAGATGGTTCTTGGTTGGTCGATGGCTTGATGCCTGTGACCGAATTCAAAGCCCGCTTGAACATCAAAGAATTGCCAGACGAAGACCGTGGCATTTACAACACAGTGGCTGGCTTGGTCATGGCCATCTCGGGCGAGTTGCCTGCAGAGGCCGATGTGGTGACCTATGGTGAATGGCGCTTTGAAGTGGTTGACCTGGATGGCCGACGCATCGACAAGCTGCTGGTCAGTCGTATCGCTTAAACGCGGCCGCTGTTGCGGCGGTTAAACGGCACCTGATACATCCACACGGGGCGGCCATCGCGGCAAGTCAAGATGGCACTGGGCACCAGCTCAAGTGCCTCAAACTCTAAGCTCACCAACCATGCGCCACGGCGCAATTCGGTTTCAGCTTTTTCCACGGCGCGGGGCATGCTCTCGGGGCGTTGGAACATGTAGACCATGTCAAAGCTGCGCCAGTCCACCAGCCAAATATCGCCTTGGCGAATACGCGCAAACGAGCAACGCATGGCGCTCATCACGCGCAGCGGCCAGCTCATTTCCACACCATGCAACTCGGCACGTGGAAACGCATCGCGCAAAGCCAGCAGGCCGTCGCCCAAGCCACTGCCGGCATCCAAAATGCGTGCGCCTGCTGGCAGGGTGATGTGCTGCTGCATTTCACGCAGCGCTTTTTTAGGTGTGGGAAACAGCGGCGCATCGCGCCATGCTTTGCGTGGATAAACCAAAACGATGAGCCCGAGCAAAAACAACCAACCAATGGGCGGCACGTTGAGCGTGGCTGAAGACGCCGCCATGGACAGCGGAAAGCCCAACACGATCAATGCCTTGCGCATGGTCGTGTGCACTAAGGCGCTCAAGAAACCACCCAAGCACGTGGCGGCGATGAAAGCGATGGTTTCGCTCAGTCCAACAGCTTGCAAGCCCTTGAAGACGAGCCAAGACGAGCCCCAAGCGAGCAGGGCGGGAACGGGCCAAGTTAAAAGTTTCATGAACGAAAAAGTCTCTTGTGTGACTAAAAAGCATGAGGCAAATCCCCTATGTTTTGATTTGCCTAATGAATGTTTGTTGGTTTGTCCTAGACTGCGAGCACGCAACTAAAGGTCTAGAACTTTTTGTACCTTGTGGATGCACACACAACATTATGAAGGAGACGACATGACGACAGATGTTCACGCAGAACACGCCGAGACGCATGGCAGCTTTTTGTCAAAGCAGCGCATCATTGCGCACCCCGGTTTTAACCGCTGGCTGGTACCACCAGCCGCATTGGCGATTCACCTGTGTATCGGCATGGCCTATGGCTTTTCGGTGTTTTGGTTGCCACTGTCCAAAGCTTTGGGCATCAAAGAAGCCATCAAGTGCGGACCTGAAATTGGCTTCTTCCAAGAGCTGTTTATCTCCTCATGCGATTGGAAAATTTCCACACTCGGTTGGATGTACACCCTGTTCTTTGTGTTGCTCGGTTCATCCGCAGCGCTGTGGGGTGGCTGGCTAGAACGTGCAGGCCCTCGCAAAGCAGGTGTGGTGAGTGCCTTTTGCTGGTGCGGCGGCATGTTGATTTCTGCCCTTGGTGTTCACCTGCATCAGTTTTGGTTGATGCTGTTGGGCTCGGGTGTGATTGGTGGTATCGGGCTTGGGCTGGGCTACATCTCACCCGTCAGTACCTTGATCAAGTGGTTCCCAGACCGTCGTGGCATGGCCACGGGCATGGCCATCATGGGCTTTGGTGGGGGCGCGATGATCGGCTCACCACTGGCTGCTGAATTGATGAAGATATTTGCCACCGACACCGATGTGGGCGTGACACAAACCTTCATCGTGATGGCTGGTTTGTATTTCGTCTTCATGATGGGCGGCGCGTTGTCATACCGTGTGCCCGCCACAGGCTGGACACCCCGCGGCTGGACACCGCCTGTGGCACAAGGCGCTAACGCCATGATCACCCACGGCCATGTGCACGTGAGCAAGGTGTGGGGCATTCCTCAGTTCTGGTTGGTGTGGATGGTGCTGTGTATGAACGTGTCCGCCGGTATCGGCGTGATCGGCATGGCCAGCCCCATGTTGCAAGAAGTGTTTGGCGGTGCCTTGATTGGTATCGACGCCAAGTTTGGTGAACTCGACAAAGCACAGCTGACCGCTATTGCCGGTGTGGCTGCGGGCTTTACCGCCTTGCTGAGCTTGTTCAACATCGGTGGCCGTTTTGTGTGGGCCAGCTTCTCTGACAAGCTGGGTCGCAAGATGACTTACATCGTGTTCTTTGTCTTGGGTGGCATCTTGTACGCCAGCATTCCAGCCAGCGCAGGTGCAGGCAGCAAGATGTTGTTTGTGTCGGCCTTCTGCGTGATCTTGAGTATGTATGGCGGTGGCTTTGCCACAGTGCCTGCGTACTTGGCCGATTTGTTTGGCACGCAAATGGTGGGTGCGATTCACGGTCGCTTGCTGACCGCTTGGGCAACAGCCGGTATCTTGGGCCCTGTGGTGGTGAACTACATGCGCGACTACCAGTTGGGCTTGGGCATTCCACGTGAACAGGTCTACAACCAAACCATGTACATCTTGGTGGGCATGTTGGTGATTGGTCTGATTTGCAATTTGTTGATCAAACCCGTGGACGACAAGCATTTCATGACCGATGATGAGTTGGCTCATGAGAAAAAGCTCGCACAAGAACGTGCAGCCGCTACCGAAGTGGGTGCCAGCGATGCAGCGTTCCACAAAAACAAAGCCGCCTTGGTTTGGTTTGCATGGGCGGCTGTGGGCATACCATTGGCTTGGGGTGTTTACCGCACAGGCTTGAGTGTGGGTAAGTTCTTTAATTAATTTTTGAAACCAACAAGCATCCGTGTGGCACTGTTTGCTGCACGGATGTTTTGTTTTTTTGCACCATGAACCATTCAGCTTCAAACTCTTCAGCACCTGGCGTTGTCGTAGCCACCGTCGACCAAATGCGCGAAAACATTCGTCGCAAAGGCAAACTCAAAGGCCGACAAGCAGACGATGTTTCTTTGGAAGAAGTGCGCGCATTGGTAGGCGAAGCACCCCATCGCCGTGATTTGTTGATTGAGCATTTGCACAAACTCAACGATGCGTACCGCTGCTTGCACGACCGTCACTTGGTGGCCTTGGCCAAAGAGATGAAGCTGCCCATGGCCGAGGTGTTTGAAGTGGCCACCTTCTATCACCACTTCGAAGTGGTGCGTGGTGAAGAAGCCGCACCCGGGCTCACTGTGCGTGTGTGCGATGGCTTGAGCTGCGAGTTGTCGGGTGCCAAACAGTTGATAGAGAAGTTGCCCGCCATACTAGGCAATGCCGATGTGCGCGTGATTTCTGCGCCCTGTGTGGGCCGTTGTGAACAAGCGCCTGTGGCCGTGGTGCACCAAAACCCTGTGCCACATGCCACGCCTGAATTGGTGGCGGCTGCTGTGGCTGCCAAACAAACGCATCAAGCCATGACCGATCATGTGGACTTCGATGCGTATGTGGCCGATGGTGGCTATCGCTTGGTGGCTGATTTGCACAATGGCACATCAGACACCGAGCAAGTGCTCAAGGCCATGGAAGACTCTGGCTTGCGTGGCTTAGGCGGCGCAGGTTTTCCGGCAGGGCGTAAATGGCGCATCGTGCGCGAGCAACCCGCGCCACGTTTGATGGCCGTCAACATTGACGAGGGCGAGCCCGGCACATTCAAAGACCGCACGTACTTAGAGCGTGACCCACATCGCTTTTTAGAAGGCTTGTTGGTGGCGGCCCATGTGGTGGGCATTGACTCTGTTTATATTTATTTGCGTGACGAGTACCACGGCTGTCGTGAGTTGCTCACGCAAGCGTTGGCGCATTTGCAAGCCAACCCACCATGCCCTTTGCCGCATATCGAGTTGCGCCGTGGTGCAGGTGCCTACATTTGCGGCGAAGAGTCCGCGATGATTGAAAGCATTGAAGGCAAACGTGGCGAGCCACGCATGCGCCCACCCTACATTGCGCAAGTGGGTTTGTTTGGCAGGCCCACCCTTGAACACAACTTTGAAACGCTCTATTGGGTGCGCGACATTGTGCAAAAAGGCGCGGACTGGTTCAGCGGCTTTGGCCGACATGGCCGCAAAGGTTTGCGCAGTTTCAGCGTGAGCGGCCGCGTCAAGCAACCGGGCGTCAAGTTCGCCCCTGCGGGCATCACCATTCAAGAGTTGATTGACGAGTATTGCGGCGGCATGCTCGACGGTCATCAGCTGTATGCGTATTTGCCTGGTGGTGCATCGGGCGGCATCTTGCCTGCGCGCATGAATGACATACCTTTGGACTTTGACACCTTGCAGCCCTACGGTTGCTTCATTGGTTCAGCGGCGGTCATTGTGCTGAGCCAACACGATTCAGCACGTGACGCGGCCATCAACATGATGAACTTCTTCGCGCACGAAAGCTGCGGCCAGTGCACGCCGTGTCGTGTGGGCACAGCCAAGGCTTCGCAACTTATGCAAGCCAAGGTGTGGGACAACACCACCTTGGAAGACTTGAACCAAGTGATGACCGATGCCTCGATTTGTGGTTTGGGCCAAGCTGCGCCCAACCCTGTGCGTTGTGTGCAAAAGTATTTCCCAGAGGAGATCGTTTAAATGAACGCCCCTATCAAATCCGCAGACTTGATGCCACAAACGGTTGAGTTCAAGCTCAACGACCAACCTGTGCAAGCCTATGAAGGCGAAACGATTTTGAAAGCGGCGCAGCGCCACGGTGTGGATATTCCACACCTTTGTTACAAAGACGGCCTGCGCCCCGATGGCAACTGCCGTGCATGCGTGGTCGAGATCAAAGGCGAACGCACCTTAGCACCTAGCTGCTGCCGCACGGCGACGGCTGGCCTTGAAGTGTTGGTGAGTGAACGTGCGGTGAAGAGCCAGAAGATGGTGTTGGAAATGTTGCTCTCTGATATGCCTGACACGGGCTACAAGTGGAACGATGCTTCTTCTCTCGCTGCTGCGACGGGAGATACGCCGGGCTCCTCATGCGGCGAGCCAAAATCGTCACCCGGCGCATCCCCCATCGCAGCGGGTGTGGGCGAGCACGGTGAATTGAGTGACTGGGCAACACGCTTGAATGTGTCCGTGCGACCTGAGTTGCGTGCGCTGCGTCGCGAGCAACCCGCGTGCGATGTGTCACACCCCGCGATGGCGGTGAACTTGGATGCGTGTATTCAGTGCAACCGTTGTGTGCGTGCGTGCCGTGAAGAACAAGTGAACGATGTGATTGGCTATGCCAACCGTGGTGCACACAGCCAGATCGTGTTTGACTTGAACGACGAGATGGGGAACAGCTCGTGCGTGGCTTGCGGTGAATGTGTGCAAGCGTGCCCCACAGGAGCGTTGATGCCCAAGAGCCAAGTGGGCTCTCAAGTGGTGGATAAGAAAGTGGACTCGGTGTGTCCGTTCTGCGGCGTGGGTTGCTTGCTGACCTACAACGTGAAGGACAACAAAATTGTCAGCGTGGATGGCCGCGATGGCCCGGCCAACCACAACCGTTTGTGTGTGAAAGGTCGATTCGGTTTCGACTACATCCACAACCCGCAACGCTTGACCATGCCGCTGATTCGCAAGTCCGGTGTGCCCAAAGACCCAGAGTCGATTGGTCAACTCAACCGCGATGCGGCGGACTGGTCTGAGGTGTTCCGAGAAGCCACGTGGGAAGAAGCCTTGGCCTTGGCCGGCGGCAAGCTCAAACAGCTGCGCGACACGCACGGCAAAAAAACACTGGCGGGTTTTGGCTCGGCCAAGGGCAGTAACGAAGAAGCGTATTTGTTCCAGAAGTTGGTGCGCACCGGCTTTGGCTCTAACAACGTGGACCACTGCACACGCTTGTGTCACGCCTCCAGCGTGGCAGCCCTGTTAGAAGGCGTGGGCTCAGGCGCGGTGAGTAACCAAGTGAACGACGTTGAGCATGCGGGCTTAATTTTTGTCATTGGCTCTAACCCCACCACCAACCACCCCGTGGCCGCCACTTGGATGAAAAATGCGGCCAAGCGCGGCGCCAAAATTGTGTTGGCCGACCCGCGCATCACCGATATTGGCAAGCATGCGTGGCGCACCTTGCAGTTCAAGCCCGACACCGATGTGGCGATGCTCAATGCGCTCATTCACACCGTGATTGAAGAGGGCTTGGTGGATGAAGATTTCATCCGTCGTCGCGCCAACAACTACGAAGCTTTGAAAGAAAACGTCAAAGGCTACAGCCCCGAAGCGATGGCACCTATCTGCGGCATTCCCGCAGAGACATTGCGCGAAGTGGCGCGTGAGTTTGCTAAGTCCAAAGGCTCGATGGTGTTGTGGGGCATGGGCGTGAGCCAGCACGTGCATGGCACAGACAACGCACGTTGTTTGATTGCCTTGGTTACCGTCACCGGTCAAATTGGCAAGCCTGGCTCTGGCTTGCACCCACTGCGCGGTCAAAACAACGTGCAGGGCGCGAGCGATGCAGGCCTCATCCCCATGATGTACCCCAACTACCAACGTGTCACCAACAAGGCGGCGCACGATTGGTTTGAAAAGTTTTGGGACACACCGCTCGACGACAAGCCTGGCTACACCGTGGTGGAAATCATGGGCAAGATCTTGGCCGATGACAGCGACCCGCACAAAATTCGCGGCATGTACATCATGGGCGAGAACCCCGCCATGAGCGACCCCGACTTGAACCACGCACGCCACTCGTTGGCAACGCTGGAACATTTGGTGGTGCAAGACATCTTCATGACTGAAACCGCTTGGCTGGCCGATGTGGTGCTACCTGCTACGGCATGGCCAGAGAAAACAGGCACGGTCAGCAACACCGACCGCATGGTGCAGCTGGGCAAGCAAGCGATTGACCCACCGGGGCAGGCCAAGCCTGATTTGTGGATCATTCAACAAATCGCCAAAGGCGTGGGCTTGAATTGGAACTACCAAGGCGAACACAGCGGCGTGGCCGAGGTGTACGACGAAATGCGCCAAGCCATGCATGCCGCGATCAATGGCATCACTTGGGAGCGCTTAGATCGTGAGTCGAGCGTGACTTACCCGTGCTTAACGGCAGAAGACCCAGGCGAGCCCACCGTGTTCATTGACCACTTCGCCACCGATGATGGCCGCGTGCACTTGGTGCCAGCAGACATCATTCCAGCGAATGAGCGCCCAGACAGCGACTACCCGTTTGTGTTGATCACAGGTCGCCAGTTAGAGCACTGGCACACAGGCAGCATGACGCGACGTGCCACCGTGCTGGATGCGTTGGAGCCCATGGCCACTGCCTCGATGTGCGGTGCAGACATTGCCCGCTTGGGCGTGGAGGCGGGTGATGTGATCACCATCGCCTCACGTCGCGGCGAAGTGACCTTGCGCGTGCGCCGTGATGACGGCACACCCCAAGGCGCGGTGTTTGTGCCATTTGCGTATTACGAAGCTGCAGCCAACATGATGACCAACCCAGCGCTCGACCCCTTCGGGAAAATTCCCGAGTTCAAGTACTGCGCGGTGGCCATTCATGCAGGAGGCGAGTTGCCAAGCATTGCAGGTTTTGGCGTCAACGCTTAAAACGCACCAACGAAAAAGGGAGCTTCACATCAAGCTCCCTTTTTTTATGGTGCTTGCAAACGCTCAGTGCGTGATGACTGAAATCTTTTTCGCCGCAGCACGCGCACGCTCTAAGGCGTTAGGGCCTTTGGCCAAAGCCACCGCCATGCGTCGGTAAGGGCGTGTGGTGGGTTTGCCAAAAATGCGCACGTCAGTGCCGGGCTCGCTCATGGCTTCGGCCACACCGGTGAAGGTGGGCGATGTGCCTTCTTTCGTGGCCAGCACCACGGCGCTTGCACCTTCGATCGTGTCGATGTTGGGAATAGGCAAGCCCAAAATGGCACGTGCATGCAAATCAAACTCGCTCAGGTTTTGGCTGATGAGCGTGACCATGCCCGTGTCGTGTGGGCGAGGGCTGAGTTCACTAAAGATGACTTCGTCTTTCGTCACAAAGAACTCCACGCCAAACAAGCCAGCGCCGCCAAGGTCGGACGTGACCTTCTCTGCCATTTGCTCAGCAGCCTTCAAGTATTCAGGCTTCATGGGTTGTGGCTGCCAGCTGTATTGGTAGTCGCCGCGTTCTTGCACGTGGCCAATGGGTTGGCAAAACACGGTGCTGCCATTGCGTTGACGCACGGTGAGCAGGGTGATTTCAAACTCAAAGTGGATGAACTCTTCGACGATGACGCGTCGACGGTCGCCGCGCATGCCTTCGCAGGCGAAGTCCCAGCTGGTTTGAATGTCGGCTTCGGTCTTGGCCACGCTTTGGCCTTTGCCAGATGAGCTCATCACAGGTTTGATGACGACGGGGAAACCAATGGCCTTGGCTTGGCTCAACAACTCAGCGGCTGATTCGGCATAGCTGAACTTGGCGGTGCGCACGCCTAGGCCCACAGCCACATCGCGGATGCGGTCGCGGTTCATGGTCAGGTTGGCAGCGCGGGCGCTGGGGATGACTTCAAAGCCTTCTTTTTCAACGTCCAGCAGCACCTCGGTGCGGATGGCTTCGATCTCGGGCACGATCAGGTCGGGTTGGTGCTTGGTAATGGCGGCGCGCAGGGCGGCTTCGTCCAACATGCTGAACACGCTGCACTCATCGGCCACTTGCATGGCGGGCGCGCCTGCATAGCTGTCGCAGGCCACCACATAGCAGCCCAAGCGCTTGGCGCTGATGACGAATTCTTTGCCGAGCTCGCCAGAGCCCAAGAGGAGGATTTTTTTCATAACTTGCCCATGTTGGTGTTGGATGCGCTCTATTTTCCTAGGGCTAAGAAGGCTGACGTATACAAAAAACGGGTATCCAGCGGCCTTTAAAATCCAACTCTCATTATTGGAGACACGTTCATGCACGCTTTTCGCCGTTCTTTGATTGCCCTGAGTTTGGGCTTGGCTTGCGCTTCTGGTTTTGCGCAAAACGACGCACCTGTGAAGGTCGGTTTGCTCAGCACCTTGTCAGGCCCCGGCGCGGGTTTGGGCGTGGACATTCGTGATGGTTTTCAGCTCGCGGTCAAACTGTCAGGTGGCAAGTTCAGCGGTAAGGCCGTGGACGTCATCGTGGCCGATGACCAAGCCAGCCCCGATGTGGGCCGCCAAACCGCAGACCGTTTGGTCAAGCGCGACAAGGTCGACTTCATGACGGGCATCGTGTTCTCCAATGTCATGCTGGCTGTGGGCGCACCCACGTTCCAGTCGAAAACCTTCTACATCAGCGCCAACGCTGGTCCCTCGCAATACGCGGGCGAGCAGTGCAACCCTTACTTCTTCAGCGCGTCCTACCAAAACGACAACATGCACGAAGCCGTGGGCAAAGTGGTGACCGACAAAGGCTTTAAGAAAGTGGCTTTGATCGCGCCCAACTACCCAGCAGGCAAAGACGCGATTGCTGGCTTCAAGCGCTTCTTCAAAGGCGAAGTGGCATCAGAGACCTACACAGCTTTGAACCAACTCGACTACGGCACCGAGCTGTCTAAGCTGCGCGCCACCAAACCTGATGCTGTGTACATCTTCTTGCCAGGCGGTATGGGCATCAACTTCATCAAGCAGTTTGTGGGCGCAGGTTTGTCCAAAGACATCACCTTGTTTGGCCCCGGCTTCTCGGGCGATGAAGACGTCATCAAAGCGGTGGGCGAGCCCATGCTCGGCATGTTCAACACCTCGCAATGGGGCCACGACATGGACAACGCGGCCAACAAAAAGTTTGTGGCCGAGTTCGAAAAAGCCTATGGCCGCTTGCCGACGCTGTACGCAGCCCAAGGCTTTGATGCTGCACGTTTGATCGAAGCAGCTGTGCGTGACAGCAAAGGCAAGCTCGACGACAAAGCTGCTGTGCGCAAAGCTTTGGAAGCCGCCAAGTTTGATTCGGTACGTGGTGGGTTCAAGTTCAACAGCAACCACTTCCCCATTCAAGACTACTACTTGCGCGTCATCACCAAAGACGCCAAAGGCCGCGTGACCAACCGCACTTTGAGCCCTGTGTTCAAAGCCCATGCGGATGCGTATGCAGCTAGCTGCAAGATGCCTAGCCTGTAAACATGGATGGTATTTTGCTGTTTGAGCAATCGCTCAACGGCTTGCAGTTTGGGTTGATGTTGTTCTTGCTGGCCGCGGGCTTGACGCTCGTGTTTGGCATCATGGACATGATCAACCTCGCGCATGGCTCGCTGTACATGGTGGGCGCTTACCTGATCGCCACGGTGGCTGCGGCCACCGATTCTTTTTGGCTGGGGTTGGGCGCGGGTGTGGCGGGTGCTGCTCTGTTTGGCGTGTTGCTAGAAGTGTCTATCTTGCGCCGCCTGTATGAGCGTGACCACCTCTCGCAAGTGCTGGGCACGTTTGCCATTCTCTTGATGTGCAACGAAACCGTGCGCTTGATTTGGGGTGCGCAGCCCATAACTTTGAACCCGCCAGCTTCTTTGAGCGGCCCTGTGGAATTGGTGAGTGGGTTTTTCTATCCGGCTTATCGCTTGTTCATCATTGGCGTGGGCTTAGGCGTTGCTGTGTTTTTGTATGTGCTCATCACGCGCACACGCGTGGGCATGCAAGTGCGTGCGGGTGCTGCCAACCGCGAAATGGCTTTGGCCATGGGCAGCAACGTGACACGTTTGTTCACAGCGGTGTTTGGTGTGGGTGCTGCGCTGTGCGCAATTGCGGGCGGCATGCTTGGGCCACTGCTGGCGGTGCAAGTGGGCATGGGTGAGAGCATTTTGATTTTGGCGTTTGTGGTCATCGTGATTGGCGGCATTGGCTCGATACGCGGTGCGTTCTTAGGCGCGATGCTGGTGGGCGTGGTCGACACCGCAGGGCGCACCTTGGTGCCCATGGTGTTTGACTCGCTGCTCAGTGCCGAGGCAGCATCGAGTGCTGGCCCCGCTGTGGCGTCGATCTTGATTTACATGCTGATGGCTACTGTGTTGTTCTTTAAGCCGCGCGGTTTGTTTCCGACACACGGTTAAGCAAGGCACGACTTAGCAACGTACAGCACAACAAAATTCGCATGGCATATTCACCTCGCTCCACATCTTTAGACCACTCTTTGCAGTGGCGCTGGAGCGTGCCTGCGTTGTTGCTGTTGGTCGCGTTGCCATTCATCGCCAACGCAGTGGGCGAAGGTTTTTACATTGCCTTGGGCAGTCGCATTTTGATTTTTGCTTTGGCCGCGACCAGCCTCAATTTCATTTTGGGTTTTGGCGGCATGGTCAGCTTTGGTCATGCGGCGTTTGTGGGCGTGGGCGCTTACAGCGTGGCCATCCTCACGCAAATGGGCATCACCGATGCTTGGGTGTTGTGGCCTGCGGCGATGGTGGTGAGTGCCTTGTTTGCTTTGCTGATTGGCGCGATCAGCCTACGCACGCAAGGTGTGTACTTCATCATGATCACGCTGGCGTTTGCTCAGATGATTTACTACCTCACCATCTCCATCAAAGCCTATGGCGGTGACGATGGGTTGTCATTGGCCACTCGTTCGCAAATTCCGTTTGTGGACATCAATGACGACACCACGTTTTACTACGTGGTGCTCGCTGTGTGCGTGGCGGCCATCTATGCCGTGGCCCGTGTGCTGAACGCACGCTTTGGCCACGCGCTGCAAGCCATTCGCGAGAACGAGGTGCGCATGCAAGCGCTGGGCTATGCGGTGTACCGATACAAGCTGGCTGCGTTTGTCATGGCCGGTGCTTTGGCCGGTTTGGCCGGTGCGCTGCTGGCCAACCAAGGTGGCTTTGTCAGCCCCGCGCTCATGCAGTGGAACCAGTCGGGCTTGTTGATGATGATGGTCATCTTGGGTGGCGTGGGCCACTTGTATGGTGGCGTGTGGGGCGCGGTGGTGTTCTTGCTGCTAGAAGAAACACTGAGCCACTTCACCATCCATTGGCAGCTGGGCCTAGGCGTTTTGTTGTTGGCCGTGGTGCTGTTGGCACCCAATGGTTTGACCAGTGTGTTGCAACGCTTGCAGCGCAAGAGCCAGCCATGAGCGCACCCTTGCTGCACGTGGACAACTTGGTCAAACGCTTTGGCGGTTTGGCTGCCACCGACCACGCAATACTGAAAGTCAAGCACGGTGAAATTCACGCGCTCATTGGCCCCAATGGCGCGGGCAAGACCACACTCATCCATCAAATTTCGGGTGCGATTGCGCCCGACGAAGGCCGCATTGTGTTTGATGGGGTAGACCTCACACACACGACCATGCACCAACGTGCGCAGCTGGGCTTGGTGCGTTCGTACCAAATCACCAGCGTGTTCACGCGCCTCACGGTGCAAGACAACTTGGCCTTAGCGATACAAGCCATTCAAGCGAATGAAGGAAGCAGCTTCAAGTTTTGGCGCGCCGCACGAAGCGAACACGCGCGTTATGCACGCGCTGCCGAGGTAGCCGAGCGCGTGGGCTTGCAAGCGCAGCTTATGCAGCCCGCAGGCGCGCTGTCGCACGGCGAGCAACGCCAGCTTGAAGTGGGTTTGGCGTTGGCCACTTCGCCAAAGTTGATGCTGCTCGACGAGCCTATGGCCGGCATGGGCCCTGATGAATCTGAGCGCATGGTGCAATTGCTACAAAGCCTGCGTGGTGACACCACGCTGCTGCTGGTCGAACACGACATGGATGCGGTGTTTCGCTTGGCCGACACCATCTCGGTGTTGGTGTCAGGGCAAGTCATTGCGTGCGGCACGGCAAAGCACATCAAAAACGATGCGGCTGTGAAGCGCGCTTACCTAGGCGACGAATAAACCATGAGCGCCTTGTTAGAAGTGAAAGACTTGCACAGCGGCTACGGCAGCAGCCAAGTGTTGTTTGGCGTCAGCCTGTCTATCGAAGCGGGCGGTGTGTCCACCTTGCTAGGCCGCAATGGCATGGGCAAAACCACCACCGTGCGTTCCATCTTGGGCCTCACGCCTGCGTTGGCGGGTACGGTGCGTTTTTGTGGCGAACGCGTCGAGGGCTACAGCCCCGACCGCATTGCGCGCATGGGCCTGGCTGTGGTGCCCGAAGGTCGGCAAATTTTCCCAACACTCTCGGTGCAAGAAAACCTATTGGCCTTTGCAGCCAACCGCAACAGCAGCACCAACCCGTGGACGCTAGAACGTGTGTATGCCTTGTTCTCGCGTTTGGCTGAGCGCTACCGTCACATGGGCAACCAACTCTCGGGCGGCGAACAACAAATGCTGGCCATTGGCCGCGCCTTGATGACCAACCCACACTTGCTGGTGCTAGACGAAGCCACCGAAGGTTTGGCCCCTTTGGTGCGCGAAGACATTTGGCGTTGCCTGCACACCTTGCGCGCTGAGGGCCAAAGCATTTTGGTCATCGACAAATATGTGCAAAAGCTGGTCAAGCTGGCTGACCAGCACACCATCATCGAACGCGGGCAAGTGGTGTGGCAGGGGGCGTCTGCAGAGCTAGAGGCTGACCACGGGTTGTGGCATCGCTACATAGGCGTATAAATCGCGACCTTCACAAACATAAAAGCCCGCTTGTTAATCAAGCGGGCTTTTTGTTGGGCGTGCGTCTGTGCAGCGCTGCAGTTACTTCTGTGCGTGATAGCTCGTCACACGTTCCACTTCGTTCTTAGAACCCAAGATGACGCTGACACGTTGGTGCAACTGTGTGGGTTGGATTTCCAAGATGCGTTGTTGGCCGTTGGTGGAGACGCCACCGGCTTGTTCAATCAACCAGCTCATGGGGTTGGCTTCGTACATCAGGCGGAGCTTGCCGGCTTTGCCTGGCTCGCGCTTGTCCCAGGGGTACATGAACACGCCACCGCGTGTGAGGATGCGGTGCACGTCGGCCACCATGGACGCAATCCAACGCATGTTGAAGTTTTTGCCGCGTGGGCCTTCTTCGCCTTGCAGGCACTCGTCGATGTAGCGCTTCACGGGCTCGTCCCAGTGGCGCATGTTGCTCATGTTGATGGCGAACTCTTTGGTGTCTTCGGGCACTTTGACGTTTTCTTGCGTCAACACAAACGAGCCTTGCTCGCGGTCCAAGGTGAACATGGCCACGCCATCACCCACGGTCAGCACCAAGGTGGTTTGTGGGCCGTACACGCAGTAGCCCGCAGCCACTTGTTGGGTGCCGGGCTGCAAGAAGTCGTCTTCGCTCACGCCTTTGCTGGGGTCGACTTTTTTGAGCACGCTGAAGATGGTGCCAATGCTCACGTTGACTTCGATGTTGCTCGAGCCATCGAGTGGGTCAAACATCAACAGGTATTCGCCTTGGGGGTAACGGTTGGGCACGACGTGGATGCTGTCCATTTCTTCGGACGCCATGGCTGCCAAATGGCCGCCCCATTCGTTGGCTTCAATCAACACATCGTTGGCGATGATGTCGAGTTTCTTTTGCACTTCGCCTTGCACGTTTTCGCTGCCGGCCGAGCCCATGACGTCGCCCAGTTCGCTGCCCAAGGCGCCTTTGTTCACAGCGTGGCTGATGCTTTTGCAAGCGCGTGCCACGACTTCGAGCAACAAGCGCAGCTCAGAGGGAATGAGGCCTTTGGCGCGTTGTTGTTCGACCAGATAGCGGGTGAGAGAAATACTCATGGCAAGTCCTTAGTTGGAGAGGGCGCGCGAAACCACTTCGCGCACGTCGTTGCTTAAATCAGTTTTGGCGGCAACGCGTTTGATTGCTTCGTGCGCTGCGGTGCGGTAGGGCTCGGCCAGTTTGCTCCAACGGTCCAAAGCGCGTGCCAGACGGGCGGCGACTTGGGGGTTGATGGCGTCGAGCTCCAACACGCGTTCGCTCCAGAACACATAGCCTGCCGCATCGCTGCGGTGGAATGCGCCGGGGTTGGCACTGCAGAAACTAAAAATCAGGCTGCGTGCGCGGTTGGGGTTTTTGATGTGGAAGTCGGGGTGCAACATGAGGTTGCGCACCAGCGACAAGATGTTGCCACCACGGTCAGTGCTGCCCGCTTGCAGGGCAAACCACTTGTCCATCACCAAGGCTTCGTTGTGGAACAGGTTGTAGAAGCGTTGCAAGGCATCGCCTGCCAGTTCGTGACCTGCGCTGACCAACGCAGATAAGGCGTTGAAGCGGTCGGTCATGTTGTGTGCGTCTTTGAAGCACTGGAAGGTGCGGCCAGGCCACACCACGTCGCCGGTGGCGCGTGCATCCAAACACAACATGGTGAGGGCCATGCCGCTCAAAGCGCGTCGACCACTCGACACGGGGTCGGGGCTGAAGGCGCCGTTGTCTTTGTGCGCTTCAAAGGCCCAAGCCCAATCGTCGTGCAACTCGCGAGCCAGTTGTGCGCGCATGGATTCGCGCACGGCGTGGATGCGCTGTGGGTCCACCACATCGAGCTGTTCGGCAATGTAGGTTTCAGAAGGCAAGGTGAGCACCAAGTCTTTGAACGCTGCGTCCAAGGCTGGGTTGCGCAGCACGGTGCGCAGGGCTTGCACCAAGGCAGCGTCCAACACCTGAGTGGGTGCGTCGCTTGCAGCAACGGCCGTGAGTGCGGCATTCAGGCACAAGCGTTGCGCGGCTTCCCATTGGTTGAAGGGGTCGGTGTCGTGCGCCAACAGCGTGAGCAGTTGTGTGGGGGTGAAGGCTTTCTCCAACACCACAGGGGCGCTGAAACCGCGCAGGATGGATGGCACAGGTTCTTCGCCCGCTTGCAATGACAAGTCTTTGAGCTCAAAGCTTTGAGTGGCTTCGGTGAGCACCAACAGTTGCGTGGGCAACACCTCGCGACCATCGGCACCCAACAGGCCGAATTGCACAGGTATGACAAACGGTTCTTTGTGGTCTTGGCCGGGGCTAGGTGGGCAGCTTTGGCCCAGCGTGAGTGTGTAGGTGCGTGTGTCGGCGTTGTAGTTGCCAGCGGCTTGCACGCGGGGTGTGCCAGCTTGCGCGTACCAACGCTTGAACTGCGTCAAGTATGTGGCGAGGGCAGAGCCAGGGTTGGCATCAGCAATCGCTTGAGCGAAGTCGTCGCACGTCACCGCTTGGCCATCGTGGCGTTCGAAGTAGAGCGACATGCCTTTGGCGAAGCCTTCGCGACCTGAAATATTGGAAGCTGGCGTTGCCGCCAGGGTCTGCATCATGCGCACGACCTCAGAGCCTTTTTCGTAAATCGTGACGGTGTAGAAGTTGTTGATTTCTACATAGCTGTCGGGGCGCACGGGGTGGGCCATGGGGCCTGCGTCTTCTGGGAACTGCGCGGTGCGCAACAGGCGCACGTCTTCGATGCGCTTCACCGCTTTAGCTGACGCCGCTGCTTGAGCGTTGTCTTTCAAAGCTTCAGCGGCCAAGTCTTGGCTGAACTCTTGGTCGCGGAAAACGGTGAGGCCTTCTTTGAGTGAGAGCTGGAACCAGTCGCGGCAGGTCACGCGGTTGCCGGTCCAGTTGTGGAAGTACTC